>CBDCCL010000001.1:0-139940 GCA_965214815.1 Waterburya sp. | reverse complement strand
TTAAATTGGATAGTCGATTATCCTTCGTGTCATGGTTGCGATGGTGTACTTGAAGAATATCTGCCGTCCATTCTCGACGAGTAAGATTCTCTGGTCTTTCACCTGGCTTATAACACTTCTTCCCACAACATTGGCACTGCCACCGAGCAGCTTCTTTTACTTTCATCGTGATAGTTTTCCAGTTGGCAGGATAGAGGCTTATGTCTACAGGCATTTTAGTAATGTGCGATCGCTGGTAAAAATGATTGTATCGTATTGAGCGATCTGAATCTGTTTGATTATTCAAATAATGACAACTGCACGATCTTTGCTTTTTTCTCATTATTAAGATTAGACAGCGAAATACCCAATAGGCGAATACTTCTATCGTCTAGTTCGACTATCTCAAGTAACTCTATAGCTTCGGTAATAATCGTATCTAGACTATTGATACACTGTTCAAAGGTACGAGAGCGAGTAATTTGTTGATAATCCGAAAACTTTACCTTTAATGTTAAAGTCCTACCCGAAGCTCGATGTCTGTCAATACGTTGTTTAAGTGTCTGTGCGATTTGTTCGAGCTTAATAATTATTGTCTCTTTATCCTTCAAGTTCTCAGCAAAGGAATTCTCCGCACCAATCGATTGCCTACGGCAATCCGACGTTGCTTCGCAACGGCGAATCAACAAAGTTGATTACGAATACGATTAGCTTCAACCTCTCGATTATCCTTGGCTCTGGCGATATTGTAGTAATAATTACCTGCTTTACCAAAGGAATCTACTAAAAATAAGCGCGATCGCTCTTTCAAATCAGCCCCAGTTTGAATACCTAGACGGCGCATCTTCGCAGCAGTAACTTTCCCGATGCCATGAAACTTCTCTATAGCTAGAGATTCTACAAATGCTTCGGCTTCTTCTGGAAGGATTACAGTCATGCCGTTGGGCTTGTTCATTCCTGATGCTATCTTAGCGAGAAACTTATTAACAGAAACACCAGCCGAGGCAGTAAGATTTGTTATTTGAAATATTTCTCTGCGTATGTGTTGAGCGACTGTAGAAGCATAGGGCAATCCCTGCTTATTTTCGGTAACGTCGAGATAAGCTTCATCAAGGGCTATTGGTTCGATGATATCAGTGTAGCGTCTAAAAACATCGTGGATTTGTGCCGATACTGCCCGGTAAACTTCAAATCTAGGTTTGACAAATATCAAATTAGGACAAAGAGCGATCGCCGTTTTAGAGGGCATAGCTGAATGAATACCATATTTTCTGGCTTCATAACTGGCTGCTGCCACTACTCCACGCTGACGGGGAGAAGCACCAACAGCTAATGGTTTTCCTCTGTATTCAGAATTATCTCGTTGCTCTACTGATGCGTAAAAGGCATCACGGCACTAATGTGCCATCGTCTTGCAAAGCAAGACTGGGAAGCGAAGCTTCCGTTCAATGTGAATGATTTTTCTAGTTTGATTCGCCATCACTTGAAAACTAAAAAGCCAATCATTAGTGTAGCTGTACTAATGATGATTGCTCTACTTTAAATCTTCCCAAACGGCTTACCGTACTTACTCCAATTCTCTTTATTAAATGGTGACTGCCATCTGAGAATTAACTCCCTCTCCAACTTTAATCGGGCAGTGCGATCGCTCGGTGTATCATACCAAAACGCAGAACACATCTTAACTTCTAGATTGTACTTACGATGCAGTTCTACATAGTTCATCACGTAGTCTTTGCAGTTATGTGTCCCATTCCATCTCTGTTTAGCTGTCTGCATAGTTTCACCAACGTAGAGCAGCAGGGGCAGGGCATTATCGATGATGAAGTAGATACAAATCTTTTCTTGATGTTCTTTCATCCTGTAGAACTGAGATGGGTGCAGCTTCAAGGCAAAAGGATTAATCGAGTCAGAGTCACAATGACTTCTTGGCGGGTCAAACAAGCTAGTTTGCTGTGGCGGTTCAGTATTGAGGGTGCGCTGTTGGTGCTTAAAGATTCTAGCTTTCCATTTCAGTAGAGCTTCTTTGCTCATGAGCTTTTGAGGTTGCTCTACTCTGTATGCTGGTCGGATGTTGAATAGTTCTAGTTGCTCGCTCACGTTGGGTATCGGGTTGACTGCCAAGATTGCCAGAATATCACAGCGAAGAAAACAAACAGTTAAAAATTAAATTTAGATTTTAGTTCTAAATGATGCGATCGCCAAATATAAATTGTGAAATTATTAGAGAATGGGCGTTTTAAGCTAGATTGTTTGGGTAAGATTTGCACTTATCTACCTCAAATAAATATGATTTCACGACTATCTTTAGTTGACAAACTAATACTTATAGCGATTGCAATGATATCGTTAGCTAAAGTAAGGTTGCCTATCTTTTCTCCTAACCTCAAAAAGCTTTCAAATATAGATACTTGGGAAGTATCAGAAATACTTGGCAGCGATCGCATAATTGTCAGTAACCATAATAAAACCCTAACGGTTCATCTTTGTTCTATTGCTGGTAATTATTTTGAAAAACGCGATGAGTCAAAAAGATATCTACAGTCTTTAATAGAACGAGGTAAATTGAGAATAAATTTTCTGAATGAGGATGATGAAATATTTTTTGCCGATGTTTTTGTTCGGTTAAAACCTGACTATCAACAAGAAATCTATCTAAATAAAGAGATGGTGGATGGAGGTATGGCAATGATTGATAGTCCCCATCTTTGTCCTAATACAATCTTTGACGAAAGAAATAATAAGGTTTGAGCAGACTAAAGTTGTTTTAGGTTTAATCATCTACCATCAAATCAATCGGTTGGATCTGATAGATATTTGTATCGCAACGGATAATGCTTTGCAATCGCACACACAACAAAAAACCCAGTTTTTTATATGACTGGGTTTAACTAATATTTATTTGACTGTGTTCATTATCTCTTCTGGACTATTTAGCGTCGCCTAAAAGATTTACTTTTACCACTTTGTTTTTCTCTTCTTCAGACTTAGGTAAAGTCAAATTAAGGATACCGTCTTTATAGTCTGCGGTAACGTTAGTGTTTTGGATACGTACTGGTAGAGGAATTACTCTTTGGAATTTACCGTAACGGAATTCAGAGCGAGTTTTACCATCTTCTTCAGTTTTGGTTTCTGATTTACGTTCACCTGCGATCGCAACACGGTCAGCCATTACTTGAATGTCCAAGTCTTTAGCTTCCATGCCAGGAACTTCTAGTTTTAGATGCAGCGCATCATCTTTTTCAGTTAATTCCGCAGCAGGGATTTTAGCTAAATTATCAAAGCCTTCCCAATTGGCAGTAAGGGCTGGCCCGCAACTAGTTAAAGCATCATCGAATAAACGATTTAGTTGACGCTGCATTGAGTTCATTTCTTGCCAGGGATTGTAACGTACTAAAGCCATGATTTGTATCTCCTTTGACTAATAGTTTTTAATTGATTAACTTAGAGTTTCTGTATATTTCGTATCGTTATTTATATATTAATCAGCCAGTAAAAAATATAGAAGTGTGGCTTGTATCCCAAGTTTAGTAGTAGTTTTATCCCGAACAATTAATGACGTATTGAGTAGGGGAAACTATACTTGTAGCGGTTCGGCTCGATTTATTCAACTTCTCGTAAACCTGTGAAACTCGAACATCTAATTAGTATTAACGGTGCAGTTTTGACAGTATATTATGTTGGAGATCTCTATTATCAATATGAGATTTTATTTTGGGATAGTTCGATCTTTCAGCCCCAGGAAATCTATGACACAGCAGAAGAAGCTTTAAATGTAGGTATAGATAGCATTAAGACAGTTATTGGTTATTAGAACTACCTAGAGCTTCTTATCAAGATTGGCTATATTTGGCGAAGTTTCGCTCTTGTCTCGAACATAGTTTAGTGTTTACTCTAATAAATATGAACTTGTAATCACTAAGAACAAAGAAATGGCTATATTTCAAGAACCTGGAGATGCTGGAGCAACTATTGATGAAGCAGCAGGTATTGTCTCAATTCCTGAGTTCGATAAAATTGAAGGAAGTTTTTCTAGTAGCACTGGGGACGTTGATTTTTACGAACTGCAATTAGATTCAGATGCTCAAGTTGATGTTGAATTATCTAACGAAAGCAATCCTGTAGCTTTGTTCGACTCACAGGGCAATATTGTATCTTCTGGTGACGACAATGCTCTCAGCTTTAATGGTGAAGCAGGAGAAACTTTTTTTCTCAAGGTTGGAAGAGAATTAGGGGATGAGGAACTCGCTTTAACCGTAATTACAGAATATGAAGTAACCTTAGATGTGAACGAGGATATTTCTGATGGAGCTATAGATGCTATCGACGATCTTTTTGATAAGTGTGCTTTTGGCACAGAAGAAGATGATACTCTTAATGGCTTTAAGAGGAATGATACCCTCGTTGGAGGTCAAGGTTCCGACATTCTTAATGAAAGCCGACTAGGTTTTAGTTCACCAGACCAGGTAGATTTTGATTGGGTTTTCGATCGAATTAATTTGTCGGCTATAGACGTTAATCTTAATATGTTTGAAAACCAAGCTTTTGATTTTATTGATACTAACTGTTTTACTGCTGGTAGTAGCGGTCAAGTTCGCTATGATACATCAAACAATTTGATTCAGGTAGAAGTACATGGTGATGGCGATACTGTAGTAGATATAGAAATTGTATCTGACATGAATTTCAGTTGGCTATCAAAAGACAATTTTATTTTTTGATAAACATGAGGAACACAGTTTTTCCGATATTGTTGTAAAAGGTGTGTTTGAAGACGATATTATGATAGCTAATTTCTTGAGGCAAACTATAAATAATCTATACCAATGTTTCTATGCCCAAGATTCCTGACTGCGATCGCTGTTCTCTTTATGCTCATAATCCTCACTTAGTCTGTGCGGTTCATCCTTCAGGAGTGGAGACTGATAAATGTTTGGACTTTAGACCTGATCCTGATGTCAAGGTAGAAGAACAGTGGAGTCCAGAAGGATATTCCTGGTACGGTGATGAATTGATTAGCGATCGCCCTTCTTGTTATAGTCAGTCAGAGCAGCTAGAAATATTAGATAATCATCCTTTCTTTACTGGTGTCTGTCCTCAATGCAGATATGAGTTTAATAAAGACAACCAAATAGTTCACTATGATTGTCCCAACTGTGGTTGGGTGGATGATTCAGTTTGAGATATATTGCTACATTAATGGAATTGCTGGATTAGGATTTCTAGTATGGACTGGCTTTTTAGACTGGTCGGTATAACCTAGATAATCGGGGCTTGGTTTCCAATCAGGATTTAGAAAGTCCCAGTTTCTACAATTGCTAAATTCACCGAGAAAAGAAAAATCAGAACAATGAAACTTTAACCTCATAATCTTGTTTCTTCTTAAAATTTCCGCTTCAGCCCAACGATAGCGATCGCTGTCTTTATCTACTCCTAAATGAACGTTCTTGACGAGCTTGCCCGATTTGCCAGGTAACACAGGATGTCTGTGAAACAATCTAAAATATCTTTTGCCAAGAAATAAGCCAAAGCTAGGATGACTGTTAAAACGCGATTTAGTTCCTTCAAATCCCGTACAGTAACCTTTAATAAAAGCTCCAGAGGGAACAACCCAACCTTGATTTTGTAAAAGAGCGATCGCGGCCTCCACTTTTTCTTTAGTTAAAACTTCTATAGTCGGTGATGACTTGTTAACTACAAACACACCTTTGTTGAGTTTTTCAGCCCTACATTCTGTAATCACCTCAATCATTGCTCTTAGTTGGCGGAAATCTAGGGTTGGTGTCATGAGACGCAACCTACTGCTAAAACCTCTGATATGTAATGGATACAGGGATTAAGTTTTCAAAGTATCGCGATCGCTAAAATATAAATTACACAAATGTTTTTCTGGCATGATAAATATGAAAAAAAAACTTTGCCGAAAATGGAGGTTGGGATACATCAAAACATCTATCTCAAAGCATTGTAACTACGTCTTGAATTTTAAAAGCATTGCCTAAAAGGAAACAAACTAGGCAAAGTTAACATTTGTATTTCTTATCATTCAGACCAGAAAATGGTATAAAAAATCACAATTTTTTTGAGGCTGCACTTCGTCGCACGAACCTTCTATTTCCGCCCAAAAGCAGGAATACAAAAGTTTTTGGTGGCAGCCTAGAAACCAGACTCGTTACTACAGCATTAATTATGAAGAACTACAAAAGCTAATCGAAAAAGCTGAAACTACCCAAAACGGACGTTTTGAGGAATCCACAAAACGGTTGTGTCGCAAATAATAAGCAGGACGAGAATATTTCCGAGAGGATCGAGTAATTTAGGCGGCCACCCCGAAGATTTGATTGATGAAGGAGATCTGTCCCATGACATCTGCAAGTTCCACATCTTGAATTTGTCCCTTACGAATCATGTTCATCGCTTCGTAGCCTTTAATAGTTCTTCGAGCTGAATTAAATGAGCCAAAGCTCATGCCAGGATTGATTAGATGTTTCACGCCACGATGATCCTGCTCAACTATATTATTCAAGTACTTGACCTGCCTAAGCTCGCTATTCTCAGGTAAAATGCTCGACTTCTTGAGCTGCTCAATCGCTGGAGGATAAGCAGGATTCTTATCTGCATTAATTACTCTGGGTGGTTGAGTATGAGTCGCTTTGAGTGCTTTGGTAAAGAAGCGTTCGGCAGCATTGGTATCTCGTTTGGCACTCAAGAGAAAGTCGAGGGTATTACCTTTACTGTCAACTGCTCGATACAAATACTTCCACTGTTTCTTGACCTTCACATAAGTCTCGTCCACACGCCAAGAATCATTGGTGGGCTTAAGATGAGGACGACAACGCCGATCTAATTCTGGACCATAATGAAGAACCCAACGATTAATGGTGCTGTGGTCAACTTTCAAACCTCTCTCCAACATCATCTCTTCTAAATTCCGATAACTCAAAGGGTAGCGAAGATACCAACGAACATTAAGTAAAATAATTTCTTGTTGAAAATGTCGCCACTTGAAGGGTTGTTGGGATCTCATGAAGCAGGATCGAAGCCGTTAGCACAATTAGCAGGATCTACCTACCATACTACATGACGACTCCCGTTTCTTGCGACAGAACCAAGAATAATGCTTGTTGCAAGAGCGATCGCTATTTTTAGATGTAAGAATTTATTAAGTAATCTTCTGAGCTGAGTATTGTATTATCAGCCCTAAAGTTCGGGTTAAGTCTATCTAAGACCGATTTATTTACGAGCATTAGTTATCAGCTTATTTTCTGAGGACAGTGCGGACTCAAGAAAGATAATCTTCGTGACTTTGATTCAGATCACAAGAGAAAGCTAGTAAAAATAACTATTAGTTCTTCTCACTAAGCTGGTGGTTTACCCATTACAAAGTTCACCAGCTTGCGTACTAAAGTTTGAGTACTGAGAGTATTGATTGTAAGTTCATGTTCGATTCACCAATGGTGCGATCGTTTAGGTAATGTAGTGAGAGTGTTGAAGCAGTTAAATTTTCCTACCAAATTCATATTTGTTTATATACAACCCGATTACTAAATCATGCATCTGAACATTACGTGAAAAACAAATAGTTTTTCTCTGCAACATGAGTGATTCTAGTTCTCAAAGTTAGATGCTTTCTTTCGATTCTTTGCATTTTATACTTGCTAACTATTCTTTCTCCTTCAGTTAAATTGCGCTCGTATGTTTTCAGTTTATCTGTATAAAATGTGGTAATTCTAAACGGTTTGAGTAGTCTTTTTAATTGGAGAAACATTCTATCTTCTCTTCTTCCTATAACGAAGGCGAGAATCGTTCCTGTTTGATGGTCAATTGCGTGCCATAGCCATCTTTGATAAATTTTCTTTCCCACAAAAGATGCCATTTCATCTACTTCTACTTTACGAAGTTCAACTATTAAATTTGATGAATTACTTTTCTCTAAAAACCTATAGTTGACGTTTTCTATTTGTGACTTTTTTTTTTCAATTCTTTCATTACCGTATGAGTACTTATTGATAGTACTCTTGCTGTATCTCTAATTCCACTTGCACTAACAGCCATTTCAGTAATTTTTTGTTTGACTTCTGGGTCGCGACCATTATGTTCATAATCTAGAATGAAAGTGCAACGGGGACATTCTTCATTTAGACAACGATAACCTTGTTTTCCTTGCCTTGACTTACCATTCTTTACGATATCTGTAGACTTACAACCAGGACAAGTTAAAGCAATCCAAACTGTCATTTAATTATTACCTTTAATTGATTTTTTAGCTATTTGCTAATTCTAGCTATTTATTTTGAGTTAATCAACACTCTCGCTACACTACCGTTTCTTCTTGAAACAATCGCTCATGGGGGAAACCCCCAAGACCGCGTTGTTTCGCTTTTCCTACAGATTTGTGGCGTTTGGAGGGTATGACTTGTTCATAAGCTTCCCAAAAGTCACTATAACCAACTGCACATTGACGATATATTGCGGGGATAGACTGCCACAGTTTTCTTGCACCTTTTCTGCTGCGATCGCCAACATGAACACCAACAATTTCTTGAGTTTTTACATCTAGAGCGAGCCAAATCCATTTTTTTCTAGCTTTATTACCTACGCGAACGCGAATGCGTTCTAGCCGCCTAGCGGCGGTCTGCGCGGATGCGCTGCACCACATTTCATCGCACTGAATGGTTAATTTGCCTTTTTTTTAGTTGTTACTTTGACCTGCTGAGAAACTGATTCATATTTATCATTAACATAGCTTTGTAGCCAGGGTTCTGAAACATCTGTCACTCTTGCAATTCCTGCCAATGGAATCTTTTCTAACAACAGCTTATCAATCAAATTTTTGGTCGATTGACTGATAATCTTCTGTTGTCGGTTTTCGACAAACTGTCTACCGCAACCACGACACTTATAATTTTGTTTGCCATTGTGTATTTTGCCGTTTTTTACAATTTTCTTTGACTCACAAGAAGGACAAGATATTGACATTAATAATACTAATTCAGTTCTTCTTCTATCCTTACATCTTTAGGACTACCGGCAATTGAACCTAGGGATTTAGGTCTGATGCGTGGCAGTGACAATGCCCGAAAAACTGCGATCGCCGAGTACGATGCAGATGGGCTAGCGGTGTTGGAATGGCTAAGGGGTGAAGATAGCGTAGTATCTGAGAAACTAGGTACTATAGGTTTCTGTATTGGGGGACATTTAGCCTTTCGAGCTGCTTTTCGATCTCAGGTAAAAGCTACTGTGTGCTGCTATCCGACTGGAATTCATAATGGTGAGTTGGGGCGAGGAAAAGCCAATACCATCGAGCGCGTTAGTGAAATTGAGGGTGAAGTTATGACTGTTTTTGGCAGTCTCGATTCTTTTGTTCTCCCTGAAGGTCGTGACACAATAATAGAAGCTTTAGACAAAGCAGGTGTGCATCACGAAACATTACTGTATAGAGCCGACCATGTTTTCATGCGGAATGATGGTTATCGATATGACCCTGTAGCCACGGATGATGCTTGGTTTAAGATTACCGAATTTCTCGAGCGTGTCTTAAATTGAAGGTATGAGCTAATACCTTTATTAGTTAAACCCTTTAACTAATAATAGTTTAATATCTTTATAGGTTTAAATGTTTTCTTAACTCATCTACATTCTTAACTTCAGACCAATCTATATCGACATTTTTTAGTAGATCGATCGCCACGCCAATTAAATGCTGCGGATAAACTCTTTGAGATGGTGGTACTGGTTCTGTATTGTTTTCTCTTACCGTACTAGCCGTATCTGCCAGCCATTCTTTTTGATTCTTTTTGATTTTGATATTTACCGTGACCAGTTGTTTTGAGTTCTGCTTTGGCTTAGTCTTTTTAATTACCTTAGCCTCTGACTTTACGGTTTTGGCAGGTTCGGCTTCTGTTGACTTATCTTCAGGTTCAGGTGGTTTTTCAGGTTCGGTTTTGGGTTTTTTAATACCAAAAAAATTCCCAAGCATGATTTGCCCAGTGATTCCATTCCCTTTGCCAGTGATAGGGATGATGGGGTAACTTCGACTCGATCGCCTCGCGCACCTTCTCAACTATATTTTTCCAAGCATCGTCTATGGCTTGTCGGGCATCAGTAGCAGCAAAAGGGCGATTGCCTTCGATAATAATTTGATTGGGTGTCCCTTGAGTTACGTTGATAATTGCCGTATAAATACTCATAAATGACGATCTACTATTAACTAAGTAATCATAATCTTGAGATGGAATGGTAGTTTTCCAACCAAACCTCAAAAATTTCTTTATCCTACAGATACATTTTGTAATAAGAAATAACTTTGGTTAGATTAGAATAAAGACCGAACGACTGCAAATCAAAATAGACCCAGAAAACTAGACGACAGAATGTCATGTTGTAAATGGCAAGTTTTGCTATAGACATCTCGTATAATAGAATCGCGACCGCATTTTGCTCAATCATCAAGAATATTGTTACAAGCTGAAATATTACGTTCGACGGCGCAAAGTTTATACTCACCTCTCCCACTTTTTTTCGCTCTCCTACGAGCGGATGATTAGCGTAGTTTTTCAGGCTTTTCGTTCATACCATACTCTGATGGTTTAAGTTACACCTAATCATGCGTGAACATTCGTCCATAATGATAAAATTTGTTTAACTTTATAGCTTCTATTTTGTCGTGCATCGAAAATCAAGATATAAGGCTTCTAAAACTACTAAAGATGAATTACGCCTTCCTGTCTTCGAGTCATTAAACCAACGCGAGCAAGAATTGCGTCTATCTTTAGAGCAGGATGTCAAAACTGCTTTCTATCGTTCGGGACAAGCACTAATTAAACTAAATCAACTAAGGCTTTATCGCAGCACTCACCTTAGCTTTGAAGAATTTTGCCAAGATGTGTTTGCTTATAGCAGTGACTATGCCTATCTCAAAATGGCAGCAGCAAAAGTATATCAAAATTTAATCGATAATCTACCACCGACCAATGGTCGGCAGGTAATACTACCGACTCGTCAACGACAGTTAAGACCTATTGTTAAAGCTAAACTAAATGACGATGCTCAAGTAGAAGTTTGGAATATGGCGATCGCCTTGGCTGAGGGAAGAGTCCCGTCAAGCTCGATTGTTACTGAAGCGGTTCATTTATACTTAGTTCAAGATGACATCCAAATTAATCCTTTTTATGGAGGAGAAATCTGCCAAATCGTCGTCAAGGGTAATAACAAACTAAAAGGTTTGGGAGGCAGTTGGTGCATCGTCGAACAAGTGAACGATACTAACTGTATTGTCAATACTTGGAACGATCGATTGGAAGTACCTATCTGTAACCTGGAGTTAAAAGAATTTAACGATGAGCAATATCATTCGATTGAAGATCTTGGCGTTCGCATGACTAGACTTCATCAAACAGGAAAGTTAAACCAAGCTGCTCTTTGGGTTCTTAATGGTCTTGCTAAATTAGATCGACCAGAATTAACTCCTCTAGAGGAGAAACTTCTTCGAGTTTTGGAAGATGAATATGGTCTGCTCGATTCTGATAGCGAATCTTTAAACCATAAATTTCCTTAATTCTAAAATAATTTAATTCTAGATATCTCGAACTCTAGATATCTACTAGTACAAATAGCTTGATGTTTAAATATCCAAAATTAGAGATATTTATTAATATAGATAGCTTTGTACTTTAATATCTGTAATTCCAAGTATATGTAAACATAGATATCTAAGTGTTTAGATATTTGGCAACATAGACAACTTAGTACTTATATATCAGGTGTTTAAGAAGTTTATTAACGCAGATAGCTCGATGTCTAAAAACCTAAAATTCGAGATGTTTATTAATATAGATAGCTCAATACTTAGATACAAAGACATCTTGGCATATTAGTTTCTGTAAACTTAGCTATCTAAAAATCTGAAAACCTGGACATCTACAGACTATGAAGCTATAAATAAAACTATCTATATTGGGTTATAACAAAAATGCGAACAATAGCAGCAGTTAGTTTAGCAGGAGGACAAGGAAAAACTACAACTTGTTATTTCCTGGCTAAAATGCTGGCAAGGGCTGGCAAAAAAGTTTTAGCGATCGATTGCGATCCGCAAGCTAATTTAACTTTTTTCTTAAACCATGAAGTAGCATCTAATGAACCTACTTTACTAGAAGTTATAAAAGGGACAATCTCGACGGTAGATGGAATTTATCCTACTGAAGATGAAAATTTGTTTCTCATTCCAGCAGATAGCGGATTAGCCAAAGTATCTGAATATTTGAGCGGTAGTGGTACTGGCGCATTAATATTACAAATCAGACTTCAAGCAATCAAAGAACTGTTCGACTACGTAATTATAGATGTGCAGCCAACAAGATCTCAAATTTGTCTGACAGCAGTAGGGGCAGCAGATTGGGTTTTAATTCCAGCAGAGTCAGCAACAAAAGGTGTCAATTCATTACTCGATACACAAAAATTTTTAGCCGAACAAGCATCAGTTATGGCATTTAGAGGACAGATATTAGGAATTATTCCCTTCCGCGATCGATGGGTAGGAAGAACTCAAACAAAAGAGAGTAAAGATAACATCGCTGCAATGAGGGAATTTGCCGATCGCGCTCTGGTACTTCCTACTATTAGAGAATCTGAGAAGTTTAAACAAGCAACTCGTCAAGGTTTGCTATTAAGCCAATTAGCAGCAAAAGATTTAGAATATCCCTTTGAAAAAATCATTGAATTACTTGAAAACTGTGAACGATTAAATTCAAACGCTTCTACTGAAAAACCAGTAAATACAGTAACAGTATAAATTTTAATTGAATTGGCAAAACAATGAATCAAGATGCTTTAGAAAGACTGCGTAATAAAGCTAAACCAACAGTACAAAGTAGAGACTTATCAACAATTCCATCAGTTAGTAATAACGAACAATCATCTTTAGACCAGCTTACAGTTAATCCCAATTATCCTGACACCTCAAATTCTAATACTCTTGATATCGAGATATCTACAGCTAAAGATGCGGATACAATCTCGCCATCTTCTACACCTGCTAGGGGTGAATTATCCTCATCGGGCATGGATCTCAAAACTAAGCAAAGCACGATTAGATTGGAACAAGAACTCAGCCAAAAACTCAGTCAAAAATGTCAGTCGGAGGAAATTAGTCGAGAAGTTTTTTTAGAAGCCTTGTTTGTATATTTTGAAAATCACAAATCCATACAATCAAAAGTATTACAGGAAGCTCGCAAAAGAGATAAGCAAAGACAGAAGATAGCTAACTATCGTCGGGCCAAATCAATGATCGAACGTTTTGGTATTGATTGAGTAGAGTTACTTCAACCAAATTATCTAATAACTGGCTTATTTCATCTTGATGGTTATTGCGATTGTCGTCATAAGTTATTGTAACTTGAAGTATAAAATGGGAATAATGGAAGCATAAAATAAGACTATTTTTATTTTGAGGAAACAATTATGTCTCTCCAATCACATCACGATGAGGTTGACGTACTCCAGGTTTGTATTTTCTTTTCTGAGCATTTGTTAAGCCAACAGAAGAATTATCCAAGGATTTAAGGTACTTGTGTCAGCCAGCCAAAACACATCAATCCTTTCGATATGGCACAAATAAAGCATTTTCTGACATTCCGCTAAAGATATCTATCTGAATCTGTACTATTGAGGCAATATTGCTCAGTCGATTAAGTAAATCAACCAAGTTTAATGCCATGCCACAATCTTCAACAGACGCGATCGATCTGAGTCAGTTCGGGTATTTTAGATTGTCGATTCCCCTTAAGGTGGCTTTGGGGCAGTAAAATTAGATAAAAGTAGAAATATTTGGTTAAAGAAAATTTCTTCTTCAACTGAGAAGAAAGTTAAAACTTCAAGTTTTGAACGGCATTTCTTTTGGTTGATTCCCCTCGGCGATCGTATTTAGCAGTCGTACTAGGGGAAGCATGACCAGCTAATTTTTGGACGGTAACGATATCGACTCCCGCATCTAGCAAATCAGAGCAAAACGTTCGCCTAAAATCATGTGGCGAAAAAGTTTTTACTTCCGCTTGGTCGGCTCTTTTCTGGACAATCAAAAGAACCGATTGCGAACTTAAATATCTATACTGTATTTCTCCCCCTTTTCTGATGGGACAGAGCAACGCACCAGGGGTTTGCCCTCGAACTGTCAACCAATCAACAACATAAGGAATAGCAGAGGTTGGCAAATAAACAGTTCTGTCTTTGCCACCTTTACCTTTACGAACCTCAACTGCCCCCGTCTCAACATCAAAATCACTCTTCTTGAGTTTGACTATCTCAGCCCGTCGCAAACCCGTCCCTCTCAAAATAGCGATTAAAGCAGCATCTCTTACACCTTGTAAACTGCGATCGCTCTGACAAACTTCCATTAACGAAGTGATTTCGACCGTGGTTAAAGCGCGTCCTGCTACTCGACTGGTAGCCTTAATACTAGGTAAATCTGTAGCTTTTCGGTAACTTGTAGCATCCATTTCTTCTAACTTGTATGCGATCGCTAAGACCCGTCGTAGGGCAGTCATCATTTTTTTAGCAGTAGTTGCTGCGTATTTTTCTAGTAAAACCGATTGAATCGCTGCTGTATGCTGGTAACGTAACTTAGACCAATCTAAAGTATAAAGGTCGCATTCTCCATTAGTTAATAAAAGAGCGATCGCATTAATCGAGCCGGTCATCGTGGGACGAGAACCATGACCTAGCCCGTTGAGATAGACGACGGCAGGGTGATTGGTTAAGGGAAGAGGGCGGGTTAACTTAAGACTTTGAGGGTTGGTTTGCGCTAGTCGATCGAGCATTTACTTATTAGAACTGCAATTCTAGCTAGTAATAATGAATTGAATAGATCTTCTCATTTTTTGGGGTTGGTTTGCCAAAAAACTAACTTCTCAATTAAGTGCCGACCAGCGGTCGGTGCTGTTCTACATGGTATTTTATACTTCAAGCGTCTTACAATTGTAAGAACAGGATGTCATTAAATGCTTGTTACCTGTTGGAAGAAGATTGCTGGTTCGACAACTAATTTTCCTATCGACTCAAAGCTTAGCAATCATCTTCCAACAGCTTCTAGCTAAGATAGTTGCCTTGTCTGGATGCTGTTGAAGATGGCAAGAAAGCAAGATTAATGACAATTCTCGTTCTAGGTTATGTTCTGGTAGAGGCATAGTGAATAATTTCTAAATGCTTGTGTCGATCTGACTAAAAAGATTCGCGATCGCACTAATATTAGTGCGATCGCTTGTTTACTCAATTAAAATAAGTACCTTAATGATTGTTTGTTAGGGCGAGGAGAGCAGAAACCGTCCAAAGTTGATTGCTCTCTTCTAAAAGTCTTTATTCTTTCTGAATAATTCACCAGGCACTTTATTCCTTCCAATGTAAAAGGATTCTAATTCCCCGTGCCTTATGATTAAATTATAGCGTTAATGTATTAACGCTGTCAATATATTAACGTAATAAAATGCGTTAATTATGACGTTAACATATTGTGCTAAAATAATGAACAAGGTTGGAGTATGAATATGAAACAACTTCGAGAAAGATTAGGACTCCGAACTGTTGATGTTGCTTCAAATTTAGGTATAGGGGAATCTACTGTTCGTAATTGGGAACATGGACGTTCTCTGCCTAGATTTGAAATAATTGCTAGTCTTCTACGCTTATATAAGTGTAGTTTTGATGAACTAGATCGAGCAGTCAAAGAGACTCAAGCTCAAGAAGACAAAAACTAAACCCCTCGCGGGACGGCCATCCCCAGGGGTACTACAACCTAGTTTTCTTTTAGCTCACAGAGATTGCAGCAATGATAATTTTAACCGAATCAGCGTACACTGAGTCTCCAAGTATCCGTAATAACCAGGTAGCTTCGTTATCTGATGAAAGAGCCGAAGCTATTCTCATAAAAATTAAGTTTTTGTATTTTGCTCTTTGGCAAGGAAAGGAGACAACAACAACATCAGCTTTGAGCGATTATTACGAAGTATCTGGGGAGACAATTCAAAAAGTAATTCAACGTCATCGAGATGAATTAAAGTCAGATGGGTTGAAAAGAATACGAGGAAAGGTTTTGATTGATGTTATGGACACTCTGTCCATAAGTAAAAAAACACCACAATTGACAGTTTGGACACCAAGAGCAGCACTACGTTTAGGAATGTTGTTAAGAGATTCTGATGTAGCAAAAGCAGTCAGAACTAGCTTACTGGATATAACAGAAAAAGTAATACCAGCCCAAAGCATTGAAATTGAAAAACTAAAACTAGAATTAGAAGTTGCCAAAGCACAACAAGGAGCAGCAGTAGCACAGCAAAGACTACTGGCAGCTTCTCAAACACTGGCGATAATTAATCCCGCCTTACCTGCTTTGGTTTTGGGAAAAGCTGATGCTGTATTAACTCAAACTGAGGTAGTAGAAAAGACTGTTTTGGTAAATGCTCAAGGTAAAGCGATCGCTACCTATCAAGGAATTTCTAAAACCAAATTAGCTAAACGCTACGGCATGAAAAAAGCAGCCGATGTTGTAGCTTGGTTGCATTCTATTGGAAAAGAAGGTTTGTTGGAATCAGGATTAACAGCAACACCATGTCAATACGTACCAGCAGAACATTTGGTTGAGCTTGATAGACTTTGGGCAAACAAACACGGTTTCAGACAAATTTTACTAGGGGAGGGCAAATAGTGATGAGCATTTTATCCACCTTCCGGACTAATACCCGTATGTTTGATGCAGAAATTGCAGCAGCACTAGGAGATATCAATGCAGCTATAATCGTTCAACAATTGAATTATTGGTTGAACAAGGACGGTGTGGGAACTATTATTGATGGAGTGAAGTACGTTTATAATACTTTTGTTGATTGGGTAAACGAACAATTTCCCTGGCGGGAAAGGCAAAGCCTTTCGTGTCGCACTTCGTGCGAACAGGCGCGAATGCGCCCCGTTTGGCAGTTTAGAAAAGCTATGTCCCTGTTGCGATTGCGGTTGCGGAGCAAGTCCGAACAAAGGGCTTGCCCGCATGTACTCAGCTAGCCGAAGCGCGAGGAAGCGAAGCGAGGCGGTCTTGGGGGTTTCCCCCATGAGCCATCGCTTCAAGAAACGTTGCGGGGGTCAGATGCGGACAAGTCCTTTCTCCCGTTGAGTTTACTGAGCAAGAAGGCATCGCTCGGCATAGTTAGAGTCATTCGACATAAAGCCAAAGAGTGGAATCAAACGAATTTTTATTCCTTAAGATGGCTGTTTCTAGTTAAATTTCTTCAGCTAGAAACAGCCACAACTACTGAAACAAAGGTGTTGTGTGATAGCGCACCTCAAGATGATAATAACCAACCCCTTGAGATGAGTGATAGTAAATGTTCGGGTCAAGAAGTGAGAAACAACGAGCAATGGGTCTGCGTTTCTGGTACTTGGGAAAAATGGAGTAAGGCAGTTGAACGTGGTTACTCGATTAATTACCTGAAGAAGATAGTTAAGCGCAATGGAGGAAAATAATGATTTCCATTGAAAGAGTGTACAGCCAGCTAAAACAGCATTCAGAGTATATTTCAGTAGTCGAACTGGCGATGATCTTAGAGGCTTCTGTTTCTGAAGTTAAGCAGAGACTAAATGAATTAGGCGATCGCGTGGCTCGGAATGAGCATGATGAATGGCGGGTAGTAGGTGATTTGGTGAAAAAACTACAGCAATCGCCTTTAACTCAAACGGAGATACAAGAACGAAATGAGCTGGAGAATACGGTACAACAGGCTTTTTTTGTAGCGGGTCAGGCACTCAAAACCCTTAGAGACAAAAGGCTTTATCGCGAAACTCATGCTACCTTTGAATCTTATATAAAAGAAAGATTCGATTTTAAAAAGTCTGCTGCCTACTATTTAATTAATGCGTTTGAAGTAGTCGAAAATTTAAAACGTCCACAAATTGTGGACAAAAATCCTCAGATGGAAATTCAAATATTTCCCACTAACGAGTCACAATGTAGACCGATAGCTAAACTAGCACCTGAGAAACAGAGAGAAATTTGGTATGCTGCTGTAGAAAAAGCTAACGGTAGAGTTCCTAGTGCCAGAATAGTTAACGAAATAGTTAACGAAATCAAAGGAGTAGAACCAAAGATGATCGACCCGAAGAAAAAGAAAGATGGCATCGTTCGTGTACCAGGAATTGGCATCGAATACATTGCTGTACTGGACGAAGATACTTACTGGTTGCTCAAAGAGTATCAAGAGCAGGTGGGTGCAGCCACTTTTAACGGAGCTATTCGCAGATTATTGGATGAGGAAAAGCGAAGATATGAATCGGTTTAGAATTGAGAGTGAACGTTAAACCGTAGCAAAACGGAGCGAAGCGGAGTAATCTGCCTAGCATTCACGCCAGATTAAGTACTTTGAGTACTACGCTGATTGCGTCATAACCCCAATGAGATTTACTAGTCTCAAGCGGTTAGAAGAGGAACATTATCTGTTTTAACTAGAAGAAAAACCGACTTCGATATCAAGCGCAATCAGCATTATCAAAGAAAACATTACTCCAACATAGGAGCAGTTCTAATGAACAACTATGTATTTATAATCGACACTCAGAAAAGACCTCTGATGATGGCGACCCCTCGTCGAGCCAGAGAATTACTCTTACAAGGGAAGGCTGCGGTGTTTCGTCGCTACCCTTTTACTTTGATTCTTAAAAACAGAGTTGAAGAAGCTAAACCTAGTCTAGAATTACGAATTGACCCAGGCTCTCGATTTACGGGCTTTGCTTTGGTTACTCCAAAGTGCCAAGTTGTCTGGGGCATGGAACTAGAGCATCGGGGCAATCAAATATCTCAATCTCTGACCAAAAGAGCAGGATTTAGACGCTCTCGTCGCAGTCGTAATACCAGATACAGAAAGAAGCGATTCAACCGTTCCAAACCATCTGGATGGCTCGCACCATCATTAATGCACCGAGTTCAAACAGTCGAAACCTGGATTAAGCGCATCTGTCGTTATGCCCCTGTTACCAGTATTGCGATTGAAAAGGTTAAGTTCGATATGCAGAAGATGGAAAACCCTGACATACAGGGAGTTGAGTATCAACAGGGTACTTTAGCTGGATATACCCTTAGAGAAGCTCTACTCGAACATTGGGGACGTAAGTGTGCTTATTGCAGTATTGAAAATGTCCCGCTACAGATTGAGCATATTAAACCCAAATCTAAAGGTGGGTCAAATAGGTTCAACAATCTAACTTTAGCTTGCCAGTGCTGTAATCAAAACAAAGGCAGTCGTTCAGTCGAGGAATTCCTCGCAGACAAGTCCAATGTTCTAAAAAGAATCAAGGCTCACTGTAAGAAGTCCTTGAGTAACGCTGCTGCGGTTAATGCTACTCGCAATAAAATATTTGAGGTAGCCGAAAATACAGGATTGACTGTCAAAGCTGGTTCGGGGGCATTAGCAAAATTAATTAGAGGTAAATCTAATTTGCCCAAGGCACATTGGATTGATGCTGCCTGTAACTCTGTAGATCTAAAGCCTGTTACTTTGCTAACCAAACAACCACTAATTGTCACCTGCAAAGGTCATGGGAATAGACAAGCAGTTAGATGTAATTCTTCTGGTTTTCCTGCTATTACCGTAAAGAAAGATAAGCAAGGGAAAAAGGTAGTAAGTGTGGTTCGATCAAAACAGATTTATACCCACGCTCAAGCGGGGGACATAGTCAGTGTCACCTTGAATAAAGACCGCAAACATTTGAAAGAAGGTAGCTATATTGCCCGTGTCAAAACTCCTACAGCTAAAGGAGTTGAAGTGAAAATTGACGGTCATCGAGTTAGTAGTAACTTATTCAATTTTGTTCATCGCCATGATGGATATGACTATAGTTTTGGTACTCCTATGTCCGTTTAACTACTATTTATGACGTTTCACTCCTATTTATTGCTACTTAATTGTCAGACAATGTTAACCATCGGCGATCGTTTACCTGGTGTCCTACGGGTATGCTGGGTATCAAGAGTGCATCTTGATAGTTTATTATTCTCCTCGTCGCTGTTATCAGTTTTCCATTATTAATGAGCTTGGCTATGCTTACGATTTTCTCGATATTTTCTACAATGCAGAACCAGCAGAAACCGAAGGTAAAAATGCCATCAAACTACTTTCTCTTTGATTTGAATAAGATTTGCTCCAAAAAAAAAGTTTAATAATGTTACAAAAATGCTGCAAGGCTACTAGAAAGTATTAATTTGGCTGTGATGAGTCTTGTTTTTGAACGAATAATCTTGATATTGAATGCCAAATTATGACCAGTTAATCAAAACAGTTCAGATTCTCCAATCTCTTTCTGACTTGAATCGAGAGATCTTGTTTTTCATGTATGACGAAGAACGAAACGAGTTTTATTTGGTTGCAGGTAGAATAGATCTACTGAGAATAACCATTACTAGTAATTGCCAAGTGGAGATTGTTTTGGATGAACTATAAGCAGATGACTACCAAAGAACTCACTCTATATCTTCTAGACAATAGAAAAGATAAAGAGGCTTACAATGAGTTGAGAACTAGAGAAGGAAGGAAAATTATTATCCCTCCCAATACATCTGTAGAAGAACAAATTCAGGTTTTTAAGCAGATAATAACACGGTAAACTAATTTTTTTTGGAATTAGTTTAAAATTTGTCAATCAACCTCATAGTTAAATATCTAGGAGGAATCATGGCAACGCCATAACGCACTGGTCTAAGCAGATGCGGATTAATTATCTCAAACTGCGCCATAGATACTAAGTTCGCTAAAATCAGCTTTATTTCTTGCCATGCCAAGCTTGCTCCTAAGCAGCGACGATCTCCTCCCCCAAATGGCAAAAATTCATAAGGTGAGAATTGCCGTTCCAAAAAGCGTTGTGGAATAAACTTATCAGCATTTTGAAAAGTTTTTTCATTCCGATGAGCAAGAAAAATCGATATATTAATGCTAGTTTGAGAGGGGAGGATGACATTACCAATATTTATAGGCTCTTTAGTTTTACGAGCAAAGGTATTCATTGCGATTGGGTACAAACGCAAACTTTCCTGACACAAAGCGTTTAAAAACGGTAATTTTGCAACTTCTTGCGGTTTATCAAGCGAAACTGAAGCTATTTCCTTTCTCAACTGCGTTAGATTGGCTGGCTGATAATTTGTCCAGTACAAAGCCCAAGTCAAGGCAGCAGAGGTAGTTTCGTATCCTGAAAACACAAAAGTCAATAATTCATCGCGAATTTCAGCTTCTGATAGGGGCTGCCCCTGTTCATCCCGTGCCAGGATTAAAAGAGAAAAAATGTCTCTCTTTAAAAGCTGGGGATTAGAACGGCGTGCTTCAATCTCCAGCAATAAAAGTTGCTCCAACTTTTTTCGTAAGATTAAAAAATCCTGCCAAATGCCGAACGGTTGCTGGAGAATAGGGAACAATGAAGCTATTGAAAATAAAGGGTTAGAGAACAAAGCAGAAATTTGATTAAGATTTTTCCTTAATTTAATGTAGCGATCTCCAGATTTTAATCCGAAAACTGCTTTTAATAGTACTGATAAGGTTATGTCATTCATTAACGATGCAACTTTAACTATTTGACCCTTTTCGAGTTTTTCAATTGCTTGTTCCGTAGTAGAACAAATTATTTGATTGTATTCAAGAATCGATTCCTTGTGGAACATCGGCATTAATAACTTTCTTTCACGTTGATGCCGTTTTTCATTCAAAAACAAAATTGAATTATTGCCCAAAATCGCTTTCATCAGTTCACTAGTTTGACAAGATGAAACTTGTTCTGGAGAAGCTTTTAAAACTGTTTCAATCGCTTTTGGAGTGCTAAGACATATAACTGGGGGTTCTTTTCCAATTTGAAAGTTGTTGCCGTATAAACGCTTCCATTCGCTCCAAGTTTCTACTGGAGCTAACAATATTTGCATTCTTTGTAACTCTACAGAAGTTGTCGGTCCTTTGAAGAAAGGCATATTTACCGTATAATGATGTCAATTTCATAATCAGCTTAACGTAAATCAGTTGTTTAGCAGTTACTTTCTTAGATAATAGTTTTTTGACTTAATTTTTTAAAATGGAAGTCGATTCAATAAGTATAAAAAAATAGAATATGTTCCACAATATTTGTCAATGCTCAAGTTACCAAAAAGTTCTTGTGGCAGTTTTACTTAGCATTTCTTATTCCTCTTCTGTATCTGCACAAATAACTCCTGACAACACTTTAGGAGCAGAAAGCTCGAAAATCCTTTCAGTAGACGACTTACGTAATGCGATTGAGGGAGGAGCGATTAGAGGAAATAATCTTTTCCATAGCTTTAGAGAATTTAACGTGGAAGAAGGATCTAGAATAGATTTTGTTAATCCAGATGGGATAGCAAATATTTTCTCTCGCGTGACAGGCAGTAATATTTCAGAAATCTTTGGTACTTTAGGAGTAGAAGGATCTGCGAATCTATTTTTGATGAATCCTAACGGTATTATCTTTGGTAAAAATGCAGCCATTGATGTGGGAGGTTCTTTTTTAGCAACTACGGCAGAAACAATTGAGTTTAATAATGGTAATCAATTTAGCGCGATCGCTTCTAATAAACCTCTATTAACAATTGATTTTCCTATAGGTTTAGGTATGGGAAGTGATCCAGGAACTATTCAAGTCAATGGTACTGGTCACAATTTAGGGTTAAATGCTGCTGAACCAACTTTTCGTCTTCCTGCATTTTTTAGTTTAGATGTAAATTTAAACCAAACCTTAGCATTAATTGGTGGAGACATCGTTTTGAATGGAGGCGTGCTGAATTCTCCAGACGGACATATAGAATTAGGAGCTGTAGCTGCTGGGAATGTTTATTTTGAATACAAAAATTTAAAGAACTTTAACTATGAAGTTTTAAAACTGAAAAATATCGATTTATTTAACGAATCTTTGATAGATGTTAGTGGATTAACTGGTGGTTCAATTCATAGTATTGGCAACCGAATTTCTATCAATTCTGGATCGGGATTGTTTGTTCAAAACCAAACCAAAGATGTAACTCAGAATATAAAGATTGAAGCTAAATCGTTAGAAATTTCGGGCGGAGGTCTTAGACCTGTTTTAATTTTTGAGCAGGGGGTTATTGAAATTGAACCCGAATCTGAAGTTATCCAGGCAGGTTTTATTGATGGTAAACTTTTAGCTCCAGGAACACCTGTATCTGAAGTATTAAAAGAGTTTTCACTTTCTTTAGATAAGGTCGAATCAGCAATCTCTTTTATACCTAGCTTTATCTTTAGCGAAAGTAGACAAAATGCTCAGGGCAACAATATTCAAATTGATGCAGAACAACTTTCAATCCTTGATGGAGGTCAATTAATTAGTCGTAGTTTTGAGCGAGCTTATGCAGGAAATATAAACATTGAGTCGAGTAATACAGTTGAGGTTAAAGGAGCTTCTGGTACTCCTGGATTTGCAGAGCTGAATTTTGAAATCTTTAGTCGAATAAATTCAGATAATTTTGGTTCTGGAGCAGGCGGAAACATAAATCTCAGCGTAAATAATGTAAGTACAAGCAATGGTGGAGCTATTACTTCAGTTTCAAACAATTTAGGAAGAGGGGGGAACGTTGTAATTAATTCCTCTAATATTGACTCGAACGGAAGCGTGCCTAATGTTTTTCTTCCTTCATCTATTGGAACTGCTGCTAACAATAACGGAGATGCTGGCGATTTAACTATCAATGCGGAAAAAATTTCTTTACGTAATGGTGCTAACATTTCAACTTCTACACTTGCCAGCGGTAAGGCTGGAAATATTAACATAAAAGTCACAGATTCGATTGAAATAGCAGGAATAGATAATATCAGTCAATTACCAAGTGCAATAATCTCAGGAGGAGCATCAATACCTTCCGAGTTTAGAAAATCTTTTAGGCTACCACCTGCTTCTACAGGTAATGCAGGGACAGTTAATATAAGCTCTTCAAAAATTAAAGTGGACAATTTAGGACAAATCAATGCAGCTAATTTTGGAACGGGGAATGCTGGAAATCTTAACATTAAAGCACTTGAGGTGGCTTTAGATAATAATGCTGCTATTACAGCCTCAACCATTTTAGGACAAGGAGGAAACATAATTTTAAACACCCAAGACCTAAAACTTGCCAACCAATCGCAAATCACAGCAACAGCAGGAGGCTTTGGAGATGGCGGAAACATCACAATTAATACAGATAATCTTATCGGTTTTAACAACTCTGACATTACTGCAAATGCTTTTCAAGGTAACGGGGGAAACATTGAAATTAACTCTGACGTAATTTTAGGAATAGAATCAAGAGCCAAGCTAACACCAAATAGCGATATTACCGCTAGTTCCGATTTAGGCATAGACGGGACGGTAAACATTAATTCCCCTGAAATTAACGCAGACGATGAGATAGTACTCGCTCCCATTAGACAAACTAATACCCCTTTGGAAATCTTTCAAAATATTTGCGCTTTTTCGATCGCCAATGAAGGAAAATTAAGAATAATCGATCTGAGTGCCGAAGAGACTCCCTATAATTTTCTCGATCGCAACGACAAATATACTTTAGCGATCGAGCAAATCGAACAGGGAGCAAAACTAAATGAAGTGCTAACAGAAACTAATGAATCTTCGTGGCAGGCAGGAGATCCGATTGTCGAACCAAATGCAGTCAGAGTAAATGCTGATGGTAGTCAAGTTTTGGTAACAGTAGCTAGTAACCGTACCGAAAAAATATCTGCACCCCAAGTTTGCTCAAAACAAAAGTGAAACAACAGGTTTTTTTGGCGAAATATTCAGTATATTAAGATCGAACAGATCTTTTTAAGTGCTTAATATCGCGCAATGTATAAAAAACATTTAGTTTGGCTACCGTTCGCTATTGCTGCGATCTTAACTAGAAAAGCTTATAGCAGTGAAGAATTGCCTATTAAATACAAACCCGCAATAGTCGAACAGAGTATCAGTCAAAATCAAAAAAACGAAAGATTACGACTGGCAATCGATCTGTGGCGACAGCAGTTAAAAAATTTGGAAGCGGATGAAGATAACGAAATTAAACAAAACGAAATTAGATTTTTGGTAGCGCAGGCTTACATTGGCTTAAAAAATTACCAGCAAGCAAACCTTTATTTGAATCGCATTGGTAATTCTAAACGACTATCACCAAACCAATTATCTTTAGTACAGGAAAAAAGGGGGAACATCGAACAGATTAAAGGCAATCGCGATCTAGCGATCGAGCTATATCAAAAAAGCTTATCAGTAGGAAATTCAACTTCTCTCTCTCTATTGAATAATTTAGTAGAGGCTTTGGTTAAAAGGTGTGATGAAAACATATTTAAAGCAAATCAATCTAGAACTACAGAGGATGCTGATAAATATCAAGTTTTAATCGATCGCGATCGCGCTTTAGCCCGAAAGTACGCTAAATTAGCATTAAACTTGGCTCAAAAGCTGACACAAAAAAAAGCGATTAATTCTGTAAAGCCAAACGCAGAAGAAATTTCCAGTGTGATCTCTCTGATTAATTGGAGTGAGAAAATAGGTAATCTTACAAATGAGCAGTTAATTTATGGATCGAAATTATTAGGCGGGCTACCTGATTCGCGAATAGCTGTCTTTATTTTAATTAATTGGTCGAAAGCTGATGTTGAAAACCAACAAGATTGGCTAAAAAAAGCTGTAGATATGTCTAATAAGATTAACGATTCTTACGCTACAAGTTATGCTCAAACAGAGTTAGGTAAATTTTATTTGGACAAAGGACAGCTACAAGAGGCAATTGAAGCTGCAAGACAATCACAATTATTAGCTCTGTCAAGTTCTGCTTACGACAGTTTATTCCGCGCTCAGTCTTTAGCAGGAAAAATTTACCAGCAAATGCAAGAAGAAGAAAAAGCACTTGATGCTTACCGAGGAGCAATCACTAGTATAGATGAGCTAGTCAAGCAAGACTCAGATTACAGCAAAACTAGTCAGTTGGCAGATTTCAAAAATGATTTAGAACCAATCTATCGTAGTAGCTTAAAGCTATTGCTAAATCGCCCCGACCCATCTCAAGAGCAGCTTCAAGAAGCCAAAAACATATTTGACAAATTACGTCTGGCTCAATTAAGAAGGTACTTCGGCGATAACTGCTTTGAAATTAGTGACGCTAGAAGATTAAAAGACGGCTCACACGAATTCAAGCATAGGACAGTATCGATCGATTCGATTATTTTAGACGACAAAACATATTTTATTCTACAGTTACCAGATGGCAGAAAGTTTAAGAGTGAGATTGAGATAGATAACTCTCAATTAACAGAAATAGCTACTCAATGGCGGAGTGAATTAAATAAGAGGAATACCAGGGATTTTAACAAGCATTCTATTTTATTTTACAACTGGATTATCAAGCCGTTTGAAACAGAAATCGAGAGGGTAAATCCAGAGGCAATCGTTTTCGTTCATGATGGTATTTTACGAAATTTGCCAATGGCTGCACTAAACGACGGAGAAAAGTTTTTAGCTCAAAAATGGGCAAGTGTAGCTTCAATCGGTCTAGAATTTGCACCACAAAACTCTGATAAACAAGAAAAACTCAAAGCTTTAGCTTTTGGTTTGGAAAAAGGTTCGGGTGAATGGAGCAAATTAGAAAATGCTTCAGAAGAAATTGAGATGGTTAAAGAATACATAGGAGGAAATATCTTTATTAATAAAGAATTTACCATAGACAATCTTAGACAACAGGTCAAACACGAAAAATTCAATGTGCTTCATTTTGCAACACACGGTTATTTCAGCGGAGATGCTGAAACCTCCTTTCTGCTTGCCAACGACCGCAAAATTTCGGCTTTAAAATTAGAGGATATTTTCAAACAAAGTAAGCAAAATATCAATTTACTGGTTTTAAGTGCTTGTGAAACCGCCGTAGGTAGCGAAGAATCTTTGTTAGGATTAGCAGGAGTTGCAGCTAGAAGTCGTGTAGCTTCAACTATCGGAAGTTTATGGCAAGTCGATGACGAGAACCAATTGGAAATAATTGAAGCTTTTTATCAACAACTATCGAACGATCCGACAAATAAAGCAACTGCACTTCAAAAGGCACAAATAAAGCAAATAGAAATAGCAGCACATCCTCAAAAATGGGCTGCTCTCACCTTAATTGGCGATCTTTAAGTTTTAAGATAAGTGTATAATTTTTGCAAGTATTGCTTTGAATTGTCTAAATCAAAATTATGAATCGTGTTGTAAAGTCAGCTTTTTTTCTAAGCCTGTCAACGCTCGTCGGGCTTCAAACTCCTTTGATGGCTAATTTATTAGGAGACTACGTTGTATCAGATAATCCAAAACCAATAGATCAGCGTCGATCTTTAGGAAGTGGTTCTCGATCTAACTGTCAAAGTCAATTAAGTAAAGGTGATGTTGATTTGCTTGTTCCGCAAGCAAAAGTCGTTCATAATACGTCAAAGAAAAGCCCCTCTCTGTATTTTTCTTCTCAAATTCAGCAACCTATTTCGTATATATTTACTTTAGTAGAACCCCAGTCGAGCCAGACATTAATCGAGCAAGAGCGAAAACTCACAAAGCCAGGAATAGAGGAAATCAAATTGCCAGAAAAATTAACTTTGCAAGAAGGAAAAACTTATCTTTGGTACGTTGCCTTTCCCTGTCAAAACAATCCCGAACTGTATTATGATGTGTTAGGGGCAGCTATTGAAAGAATTCCCCTGAACGAAGATGAAAAAATGAAGTTGTCTATTGCCCAAAGCACAGAAGAAAAAGCTAAGATTTATGCTTCTAATGGATTTTGGTATGAAGCATTAAAATATGCTTTAATGCCTTCTTCTTCTATTAGATATACACAGCAGCTTCTTGAAAGTGCGAACTTAAATCTATAAAATTTCAATTATGTTAGCTTCTAAAAAAGCAATTTTATTTATTATTGTACTAGTGACGATAATACATTTTAGCCAACTATTTGCTTCATTAGATTTGGCAATTTATGATTTTAACTTTTGGCTGCGATCATCTAGTCCAGTCGATGAGCGGATTGTTATTGTCGAATGGGATGAAAAAAGTATTCAGATGTTAGAAGAAACCACTATATCAGATAATACTTTAGTTGCTTTATTACGTAAATTGGGATCTAATCCTAGAATGATTGGACTAGATCTCTATCGAGATGTGCCTGTATTTTCTCCCCGATTGTCCGATCGAGACAACATAAGTTCATACAATGCACTTCAGCAGATCTTCGATACTGCACCAAATTTAATCGGCATTCAAAAAACTATCGAGCCGATTATCAATCCTCCTCATTCCTTGGAAAAAAGAGGCTTAGTAACAGCTTCAGATGTTCCTATAGACCGCGACGGTTTTGTCAGAAGAGCTTTTATTCATCCACAAGAAGACGAAGGCAATCCTGCTGGAATACCTTATTTTGGGGTAGCTTTAGGCTATCAGTACTTAGAAAAAGAAGGCTGGAAAGCTTCTAAAAGAGACAATTTTGCGCTCGAACTGACCAAAGGCGATCGCTCGGCAACTATTAATCCCGCTAAAGATTTCATCGGAACTTTTAGAGGTAAGCGATACGGAACATATTTTTTAGTAGATTGGAAAAAAGGAAATCCAGCGTTTAAGACGGTTTCAGCGATAGATGTCATTAGCGATCGCATTAACTTAAATTTGTTTGAAGATCGCCTGGTTTTGATCGGTAATGTCTCGGCATCTACTGCCGACCGTTTTTATACGCCTTTTAACCGTTGGCAAAGCTCCAACCCATATACTTATGGAGTAACAATTCCTGCTAACGTAGCTAGCTCGATGATTGCCAAGGCCCTTGACAATAGGTCTTTAATTTCTCCCATACCTAAAGTAATTTCATTGATAGCGTTTTGTCTGAGCTTTCTTTTAACGATAGCCTACATCACGCAGTATGACCGTACTCAGCAGTTACCGCCAATTATTAAAGTTTGCTTGGATTCGATAGGCTGGACTTTAACTGCTTCACTAGCCTTAATCTTAATTAACTTAATTTTCTTTAAGTTAGGATGGTGGATGCCGATCTCTACTAAAATAGCGGGAATTTGGATTATTTGTTTGGTACTGTGCTACAGGTATTATTTAAAAGCATCGCGAGAAAACGAGCGTAGGCTGTATTTATTTATGCGGGATCTTAACCATTCTTTAGATACTCCTTTGGGTTCTATGCTTTCTTCTCAAATAGATATTAAGAACTTTGCTAATTGCTTAAGAGGACACGATCGCGAAAGCCAACTTAAAATAGCAACTATTCTTCAAAGAGCTGATAATATTAAAGATAATGTCAAACGGATTGAGAAATATCGTAGTCGGTTAGCAGAATTTATTGAGGTAGGCTATCTTAATAAAGCTAGAGTTTTAAAGTTGGTTAACGTTAATAATTTGGTCGCTCAAATAAGTCAAGAGGTGATTGAAGAGGCTGCTACTCCTTATTCGGTATCTTTAAAACTGGATCTAGACCCCTTAGTAACTGAAGCAAAATTAGATCCTATAGCATTGGCAATAATCCTCGAAAATTTACTTAATAATGCTCTATATGCTGTGCAGCCAGACCCAACAGGCAAATATACTCGCAAAGCTGAAATTATTGTAAAAACCCGATGCAGCAAACGACAAATAAAATTTAGCGTGATCGATAATGGAGCAGGTATCGACCCAAAATTTCAACATGAGATCTTTAAACTCTTTGTTTCTTTCAGTCAAAGTCAAGGAATCGGTTTATATTTAGTAGATATGTTAGTAAATCTTTATAATGGGAAAATTTATTTAGAATCTTCTGAAAATGGTAGTAATTTCAGTTTTACCCTACCTTATCGAAAAAACTTTTCTCGCAATAGCTAAAGTTCAAAATCTTACATTATGTAAGATTTTGACTTTTAGCAATAGCTAATTACTATAATCTAACAGCAACTCCTGACATTTTTGATAGTTGGGTTCGGCAATATAAGCAACGCAGCCTAAACGCTCGATCGCTCTTAGTATTTTAGGATGGGGAATGTAGCAAACAACAATAGCATCTGTTTCAACAGTAGTGAGTTCAATAGTTTTAATAATCATTTCTAAGAGCAATGGTAGATCGAGTTCTGGATCGAGATCTTTATACTGAGAATAGAAACTCATCTTACTACAGTTAGAACCAAAGTCAAATTGCCAATTTTCTTCAGGGGGAAACAATAGGCATAATGAAATCTTGTTAGGTAGTACTTGTTTAAATTTATCAGAATTAGGATCGGTACACAGCAGTAAATGCTGATTTAATTCCCAGCGTTCTGGGCGACGAATTACCTGCAAAATTTTTTGTTTGATAGAAGTTTGAAGGCTGTTAGTTGAAATAGATTTCGGTTTGTCAGCAGGACGAACTCTAGACTGAGGTTGTTCTTGAATAACATCGTTATTAAGAGTACCTTCTTCTGCAAGTTCTTCTTCTGTTTGAGTATGCTTAGTAACTAAAAACTCAGCCATTTTAACATCAATTTTCGTTCCTGATTCGGCTAGTTGCTTCATTTCAAGGAGCGCGCTGTCGGGAATCCTATCAGGGATTAATTTATAAAGTGCAGTAGGAACAATATCCAATTGAGATATATCATCAATTCCATTGGCTGATAGTCTTTCATAAGCTTTCATGTAGCGAAAGGCGGTAGCCCCAGACGAGCCTAATTCCGTTCTAACCCAAAGTTCGTAAGACCCATGAGGCAATAGCTTTCTAACTTCAATAATATACTTTCCAATATTTATCGTATCTTGAGCCGTTCTCTTTAACAAAAACCTAATTTTTTGCGCTCGATCTTTGAGGAAATGCTGAACGTTGATGTCTAACGAACTGTAGTCAAACTCCTCGCTAACGATTAGCGGATCTGCTATAACACTTGCTTCTAAAGCGGGGATTTCAATTGTCGAATCAGATAAGGGAGCTAAAGAGTTTTGAAAATTTTTAATCGCATTTGAGTACAACTGCTTTCTATGAATTGTGCCACTGGTTTTACCATAAAAACCGACTACATTATTATATGTGCTGGCTTTATCAATTATTTCTGATTCGCTTTTATAGCAAGAATAAATTACAATATCGGCACTTTTATGTTGCTGGTTAATTTCAGGAATTAAAGAAATTCCCCAATCGCTTCCTTGTATACCGTTGTCTGTACGCTGATAGTTATATAGACTTTCAGTTTTTGGTATACAAACATCGAGAAAAAAGATAATAATATCTGAGTGATTTTTAATTATCTCAATTGCTTCGTCAAAATTCGCAGCAAATAATGCTAAATCTCTAGAAACTTCTAAATCTAGGATAAAGCTTTCGCGATCGTTTACATTTTTAGTTATTTCGTCGTCTACAACTACAAATTTTTGTGGAATATTATTTATTGATTTAATATTATGCTGTTTCACTGGTTCGTTTAAAAATAAAAAACTATTTAAAATATAATGAAAATTTAATGTTTGCTAAACTAACATGATACTATGCTAATGGCAAACAAAAAAAAGATCGACATTCTAATGGTAGTTGACAAAAAGATTGTCTATAAGAATTTCAATATTTTATGTTTTTAAAATTAGGTAGTAAGCAAAAACTACTATTACATACAGTTGTATCTGTTTGTTATTTAGTAAGCTTTTGGGGAATATGTGAACTAAAGGTCACCGCGCAAGAGTCAATTACAATAAAAAATGAAGCTCAAGTAGAGTCTAACTTAATTACAGTTGATGAAATCGAGTTTATCGGAAATACAGTTTTTTCAGATCGAGAATTAAATCAGGTATTACCTCCGCTCTCTAAAAAAATATCTTTAGAAAGGTTATTCTATCTAAGAAAACTTATTACAGATCACTATGTGCAGAATGGCTACGTCAGTAGCGGTGCTTTTATCCCCTCGCAAGAGTTAAAAAATAGGCGATTAAAAATTCAAATAGTCGAGGGAAGTTTAGAAAATATAGATATACAAGGTCTAAAGCGACTAAATGTATCCTATATTAAAGCACGTTTGCCAGAAACGGGTAAGCCTTTGAAAATAGAGGAATTAACCGCAGCATTGTCACAATTAGAGCAATCGCCTTTTTTTAAAACCGTACAAGCTAATTTGACTCGTTCTTCGGTAGGTGAAAATTTATTGTCGCTATCAATTGAGGAATCGAACCCTTTTAAAAGCGAGTTTGCCGTAACCAATAGCTATTCTCCTAGTATCGGCTCTTTTGGGGGAGTTGCCAGAGGCAATTACCATTTATTAGGTGTAGGAGATCTTCTAAGCCTAGAATATAATCGAACCGAAGGCTTGAAGAGAATCTCAGCAGGCTATAGCCTACCAATTGATGCCCGAGGCGGTACAGTTGCCTTCAATTTTACCGATGCTGATACTGAAGCAATTGAAGACCCCGTGTCGGCTCTCGATATTCAAGCGGATTTTGAAGCTTATAGTGTTGGCATTGTTACTCCAGTAGCGAATTTCGGTAATTCTCAAGTAACGTTAGGATTAGAATTTGAGTCGCTGCGAAGCGAAACCTTTATTGACGGCGATTTTTCTTTTGCTTTTATCGAAGGATTAGAAGATGGCAAGAGCCAGATTAATGCTCTAAGATTTATTCAAAAGTTTAGCAATCGTACAGAAAACAGTCTGCTCATTGCCAGTTCACAATTTAACGTAGGATTGAATGTATTAGATACAACCATTAATGATACAGGAATCGACGGACTTTTTTGGAGTTGGCAGGGAAAGGCACAGTGGCTGGAAGACTTTTCTGCTTTCAGTACTCTAACCTCAGTTAATCTCCAACTAAGTGACGATCGACTTTTACCTTTAGAGCAAATCAGCTTGGGAGGAGGCAACAGCGTTCGAGGATACAGGCAAAACCTGACTATTGGCGATAATGGTATTGTAGGGTCTTTTGAACTTAAATATCCCCTTATCTCCTCATCTTGGGGATCGATCGAGTTGATTCCTTTTGTCGATGTTGGAACTGTGTGGAACAATTCGGAAGAGGCGATTGCTGATAATTTTCTTGCTTCGATTGGATTGGGTATTGGTTACGAGCTATCAAATTCAATTAGAGCTAGACTCGATTATGGTATTGCTTTAGTACCGCTCGATAGTGAATTTAATTCAGGTTCGAGCGGTACTCAAGCAATAAATTTTCTTTTGTCAATTCAACCGTAAACAACATAATTGGAGGCGTGCATTCTTCCCATCGCTTCCGCTTCGCGGTAAGCGTAGGTCTCTTGCGCGAAAATAGATGAAGTACAAATTTTCTAAATCAAAACAGACAAAACTTATTTTAACCTTGACAATAATTGTTCTTGTCGCGATCGCCACTATATTCAGTTCACCCGCTCGGCAGACAACGCTTGAGAATAACAAACAAGCAAAAATTGTTGCCTCAATCGATAGAGGTCGAGATATCCGCCTTTACAATAAATTTCAAGCCGTACCCGATGTTCCTCAAGGCAATTTTTACTATAGTGGAGCGACATCGTTTGTATCATTACAACGAGAGGGAATAAGCGAAGAGATCGCCAAGGTATATCCTAACTTTAAACTAAGCTATTTAGATCCACTTGGTTTTACTCCTGGTTCGGCTGCGGGAATTGAAATGTTGCTTGATAAAAAGGTAAGCTTCGCTAAAAGCGATCGTCCTTTAACGTATTCAGAGGTTAAAGCTGCTCGTGATAGAGGAGTAGCTTTAGAAACTATCCCCATAGCAATCGACGGTATAGCAGTTTTTGTCAACAAGTCTTCGGCGATTAAATCGCTTAATATCGAACAGTTACAGAATATCTATTTAGGAAAGATAACTAACTGGAAACAGTTGGGCGGAGCAGATTTACCAATTGTTCCAGTAACTTTAGATCCAAAAGCTGATAGCACATTACAACTAGTATTTAAAGATAATTTTAAGCCAAAAGCATTCTGGATTATAGTACGAGACTATACTTCAGCAGTAGCTAAAACTGCTGATACTCCAGGGGCAATTGGTTATGGCTCTAGCGCGATTATTAGGGGACAAAAAACTATCAGCCCCGTAACTCTTGCTGCTGATACTAATTCTTTAGCTATTCCCGCAATTTTAAAAGACGGGCAGGTGAATACTCAGGCATTTGCCGAAGGCATATATCCTCTCACCAAACGCTTGTATATTGTAATTTCTAGCAATAAAGAACAACAAGAAGTCGGAACTGCATATGTTAATCTTTTGCTTTCAAATCCTGGGCGCGAAATTATTACGAAGGCTGGTCTGGTGTCTTTATATTGATGCGAGGTGAACGTTGTAGACGAGGTAACAAAGATTATAGGGCGGGAATTCCCTAGCTAAAGGTTAAAGCGCACCGCCTGCTCGGATTTTCCCCCTTTGCAGTAACGAAGCAAGTCGGTAGAGGTTTTAAAGCTCTGCCTGAATAGTGTAACTAATCGTGATGAACTTTCTTCAATCTTAAATAAGATCCTTAAGAAAAAGGTGTGCCATCATCGCGCACTAGCCAGTTAATAAATACGGTTTCACGTCCATCGGAATTAAGATTACAACCTTTATAGACTCGAATTCGCTTACCTTTGCTTCTAGTTTGACAAGTAAATTCTAACTTCAGCCCTAGTTTTTTCAAGAGTCTTTGCGCAACGGCGATCGCTGAATCCCGTTCGGGGTTGATGCTAACTCCGAGTATTGATTGAATATCAAATCGCAGCAAAATAATCTTTTCCAACCATGAGGCTAGAGAATCTTTATCAAATTCCGCATCGGGGTCTAAAAATTGCTCTATGTCTATTAGTTTCAAAGCCCACACTTTAGCTAACAACTGCTTTTTATTGATATCTGGTTTGAAAGCATATGAGCAATCTTCAATTTGTGAAAGAGATCTTCTATCTCTCTGTGCTAAGTATCGTTCACCCAGGCTTAGATAGTAGTGAATCTGCAATTTTCCATACCACCCGTCATCATCCCTTTTAATTAACTCTGGAGTTACTTTTATTCCATATCGTTTGATTAAATTACCTTTCTTTTCAATCAGTCGCTCCTGCTCAGTTTTGACTTTTTTATTGTTTAATTTTTCTAACTCAGTATCAGTCGGGGTTACTGCTTGGGGTACTGCCTGACAATAAGTATGATAATTGCGATCGCGAACATTTCCAATCTGTTCTTTAATTTCACTGCTATTTACAACCTCACTTTCTACTGCCGAGGTAGGTTCATAATCTTCTTCGACTAATTTAGCAATTATTGCTTCTCGATAATTATTCTTACCCGTGTTAACTACGCAAGCTCTTTTTGCCCAGGTAACTAAAGATTCGGGACTAAAATCGATGTTTAAATCGTCAAATTCTTTGATAGAAGCTCGTTGCAACAAATTTATGTTTGCGGTTGTTAGCTTGTGTTGAGAGGCTAATAGCCTTTTAATTGAAGTAGAGCCGTTACCAATGCGATTTCCCTTAGCTGTTGCTTTGGCCCAAACATGGCGGGGAACTTCTTCTCTAAGTCGTGCTAATGTCTGACAAACGGCATCAACGGTTTGTACGCCCCAGGCGATCGCCCAAACCGAATCAAAATGCCCTTTGAGATCGATACTGACTCCCGTTTCGATAACTGGGGAAGCTATAACAATGTCATAATTACTTAAAATGTCCAAATTTGTCATACAGCCGTATGCCGGATGAGTAGGATTACAAATCGAATCGCGATCGATTCTTAAAATACTAAGATTGGGGAACTGTTGCTTAAAATAAGATTCTAGGTTTATCGATCCCCATTTACTTCTAACTTTTTGACCGCTAGTGTGCATTAAAATTTTATCGCCTTGCTCGATTGCATTTACTGAAGCAGCAATAAGCTTACTAGGATCGTTATCTGAATAATTAATGAGCTTACGCTTAGAGCCAGAATAAGTATTTTTGGCAATCCAAGTTTGAGGCTGTTGCCCAGTTAATTTTTGCACGTAGTCAATGCTGATGCACGATAAATCTGCATCACTAACATAAATTTTACTGGCAACTTGAAGTAGTCTTTTGAAATTTTCAATAATTGTCACACGATTATCTTGGCAGGTAGAACTATCTAGCAAATGCCAGATTACCTGCTCGGCTTCATCTAAAATAACTACCGCTTCGTGCCAATCTTCTGGATCGAAACGAGCCTGAGACTTTGAGTGCAAAGAGTCAATGCAAAGACCATAGCCAAAAGCACCCTTAGTAGCAGAAGTTCTAACTTCTTCTATATGATCGATCCCGAATCTGTAACATAGTGCCTTAGCTAACTGTATTCTATGAGTGATGACCAGAACAGGTCTACCTTCGGCGGTCGCTTTATCAACTATTCCTACCAACCATTCAGTTTTCCCCGTTCCTTTAGGCGATCTTAAACCAATTATACGAGCGTCTTCTGGAGAAACCAAGGATCGACCCAAATAGCGTTCGTTAAGCTCTAATAAATTGTATTTACTCAGATCGTAAATTGCAGCTAAATTAAATTGAGTTAAGGAATTTCTAAGTTTGTAAAGATCCGTAAAACACTTGATTCCTTTAGCCACAATTAAATCGTCTACGCCTTTAAAGGGATATTCCCAGCGGATAACCGATACCCGACAGCCAGCTTGGGCAAATAATTTCCCCGTATAGGATATTGCCGTTCTAACGTTTTTTATTGTTTGAAATTTAATATCACGATCGAAGCAAAAAACGATTTCTCTATCTTTTTGGGCGAAGATTTGTAACTGCGGAATCAGCTTGCGATCGCCAACTTTATTACCCCACTCATCTTTGGCTTGCCGATATCCGCTATAAATTCCAGGTAAAGCGATAGCTACATATCCTGCTGTTAACAAAGAACCGGCTTTTTTCGCTCCTTCAGTAATAGTCAAGGGAATATCTGAATCTATTACCCAAAACCAAAAATCCTTATCTACACGCTTGACAAGTTTCTCAACTGCTCTTCTATCAAACTTTTTAGAGAACTTCGAGCGATGTCGGGAGCGATTCCATATTGCTTGAAGTATTCTGTCAATTTCTCTGTATTTCCTTCTTTTACAAGCTTCTTGAAATTCTTTAATGCTGAAGGTTGGGAACGATTCTGCTTCGTTTTCGCGTCTACTTTTTCCAAAGCCTCGTCGATCTCTCGATTCTGATATTTTGTTTCTTTCACGATCCTCCCCATCTGGTCTACAGTAATCTTTCGATACCTCTTTTGAATCGCACTGCTCTTGGGTGGCGTTCCAAAACCTTTGAATCCAGGCAATCTTTGCTGTTTCATTTTGTTTGCTTACAATATTCCAAGAATGTAGAAAATTAACTCTTAAAGCAATTATTTCTGTAGGAACTTTAGCTGGTGCTTCGTATTTAATAGTCTTGGTTGTGATTTTAGCACTATTTTCTTTCTCGTGAAATTGCGCTTTTGAAACTTGTTGACAATGTTTGATGAGATCGTACAGATAGGGTTGGTTTGGTTTGAACTGTCCCCAAATAGAGTCGTTTCCAGTCAGAGGATCGACTCCATTACACCACCAGCCACCATATTCTAAATGTTTGTATCTTTTAAGCCATTTATCTCTTAACCTGCCGTCGTTTCTTCTCTCTTTTTTTGCTAATCCATAAAGAAGGCGATCGAAAGCTTCTGTTTCTTTTAGAGATATGACATTAAGATCGATGATTTCTGAATCGACACCAGAAGCAATCCATTCCTCTCGATGTTTTGGGTCTACGTAGTTCATTATTAACAACTCCTGAGTTTTTCGGTAGGCAGGGGAGTCATTACTAGTTAAATCTTGTCTATTGCCTCAAAATCTTACATAATATATAAATAGTTTGATTTGGTAGTTAGCTGTTTTTTAGCTGTCAACTAAAAATATCGATTATGGTTTGGGAAACCAGTTTTAAAAACTAACTTGGGGTTGTAGTAAGATTCTGAGGCAACAAACTCGATCGAGCAGGTAACGACCTTTTCTTAATTGACTTAATTTAATATTTGTTTACAGAGCATCAAGTCATGCTCTCCTTTTGCTGTCTGGGCTTCGAGTAAAGTTTAATTTTTTGAGCAGCGAAATTTTTCTGTTAAAACTTGCAAACAGGTAAAATCGTTGGTATAATCATGATTAATCAAGTTCAACTAAGAGGCTGCAAATTGCTTTCTCATTAGCCAAACTTAGAACCTAGAAAGTACAAAGCACATTCCTATTCCATTCTTAAGATTGGTACAGAAATATAGTAAGTAGTGGTAGTAATAGATTTATTTCATAATTTATCTTCTTCCTTCTTCCTTCTTTTTTCTTCCTTCTTTCTCTGGAACTGGTTTACTAACGCTTTGCGAACATCGATTCCCTGTCAAAGTCCTCGGTGTTCGCAGTCTTAACTAAATTGAATATTACTCAATTAGCTTTAGCTGGTTAGATTTTACCGTAAAATGGTACGTCTAGCCAGCTAATCGTTTTAGGCGATTATCGAAATAGCTAACTTTCTTAATAAAATAATCGTAAATTATAACGCCTAATTTAAGCGTAATAGAGAACTTATTAAGCAAGCAGGATAAATAGTTTATTCAGGTTGAATCTTATCACAAACCTTGAGAAAAACTCAATACCTAAAGTTTGACAAAGTTAGGCGTTGTTAATCTTTCGATTATCACAATAGCCCTAATAATTTTTTTTTGTTAGTAGTGATACTTCCAAGGTCGCATCTTCCGAAAGAACCTTGGAAGTGCGTGACGACCGTGAGGAACTAGACTGCGCTTAGAAGTTAAGTAGCTCGCTCTCATCTGCACCCACAAGGGGATGCGGTTTTCTCGCTCGTATTAATAAAAATTAATTTTTGATTGAAAATTTCCTACTATGTAAAAGACTATTGAAATAGTTACTAAATCTATCTGCTAAATATGAAAAAAACTTCATATTTGTTATTGTAAATCTTCAATTTTTTGCTATATTTTGAATTAGAAGCTGTGAATTAGCAACTCGATAAATATAGAAATTGTTAAACTTTTTTTTATTTCCTTTGAACTAAAACTTAGTAAAAACAATACAGTATTCGATTGTATTAGCAGAATCGGTTGAAAATTTTTTGGCGATGAATTAAATAAACAACCCTTCCCTGCCCTACTTCTTTGAGGATAGTGACTCCCGCGAGAAAGTTGAAAATTTATGTCGAACTTAACTCTTGTACTTCATAGTTTGATAAAAACTTTCTAGATTATTCTCAGACGTAGCGACCATTCTTCGGGGCATAGAAGGATTAAAACATTAATCGTATGCCAAAAGTTGATTACAAATTAGCAAGATTTTAATATGTTATGTCTATAGAAAAAGTTGTAGAACTTACCAACTTAGAACGTGCAAAAGCGGGTTTACCGTCTTTGACTCCCAATAATCAATTAGTAAATGCTGCTCAGAACCACAGTAGTAATATGCTACAAGATGACTTTTTCGATCATACTGCTCCTGATGGTTCGAGCGTTAGCAATCGTGCTAAAGACAGCGGATACGAATATTTACTTGTTGGAGAAAATATAGCTGCTGGTCAGACTACGGCAGAAGAAGTTGTACAAGGTTGGATGAATAGCCCAGGGCATCGCGCCAATATTTTAAATCCCAACTATACAGAGATAGGTGTGGGATACGAATACGCACCCAATGATTCAGGCTCAGTTAATTACAATCATTATTGGACACAAGTTTTTGGAACTTCGCCTGAAAGTGATAGCGATAATATTGAATCTTCTGATCTAGATTCAATAGAACCAATAGAAAATTTAACCAATTTAACTGGCGCACCTGATGAAGATCTTGTAGTAAACGACACTATTCTATTAGACCAAAGCCTTCTTACTAGTGACAGTACTGAATCTATAGAATCTGAAAATTTTATAGACCCAATGGATACTTCGTCAAACGCTATCAATACAGGTAGTGAAGAATTTGTGATAGGAGACAGTTCATTAGATCGAAGCCTTTTTATTAGCGATAGCTTACCTAAAAGTGATAGCGATAATATTAAATCTTCTGATTTAGATTCAATAGAACCAATAGAAAATTTAACCAATTTAACTGGCGCACCTGGTGAAGATTTTATGGTGAGCAGTGATAGCTCATTAGATCGAAGCCTTTTTATTAGCGATAGCTTGTTAAATGAGGATCTTATAGTGAGCAGTGATAGCTTGCTAGATGAAAATCTTGCGGTTGGAGATAGCGTAATGTTTTTTCCTGACGACATGACAATTAAACAAGTACTTGAACCTTTACCTCTTGGTAGCACAAGCGATTTTTCAAGTTCTGATATGAGTAGTTTTGTAAGAGAAGTTTTTAGTGATTTAGGCGTAATCCAAACAGAAACAGGTATGGTTAATGTTTCTGAAAGTGAAGAATACAGCAAATAGCTTTAACTGTTAAAAATTCTTATAAAAAGCAAAAAAGGTGAAGAACAAAACCTTGAGTTTACTTATTACTGGGCTATTTATTCCTGTAATTAGTATGTGTTCCGCTCTTGCTCAAACAGAGCAAGAGTTCGTCCAAGAAATATCTCTGTTTCCCGACTGGGACGAAATTTCTCTTTCAGATCTCGATCCGATAAAGGAGGGAGGAGAAATTCCCCAACAAATCAATAGTAAAAATATAGATGATTTAGCAGGTTGGGAAGTCTCCAGAAGCTGGCAAAAAGGCGATCGCATTGAAAATGTGCTGAAGTTAGGAGATTTAGAAGAATCTTTATCTCCCCAACTTTTCAGTTTAGAAGACATTCACCGACGATTAAACAAGGCCAGTATTTCACAAATTGAAAATAGTGACTCAATTCGATCCAGTATTCCACCAGAGTTGACCCTAGAAGATTTCCCTCTTGCTGGAAATCAAACAATTGGCACTCTAGTAAAAAACAATCCTGATATAGCCAATTCTACTGCAAAAGAAATTAAACCGATCGCTGATTTACTAAAGCGAAATGGCTACGAAAATATCAATACAGACTTAGAGAGTATGACTAAAGACAAAGATATTGCCAGTTTAAGTTTGGGTTCATTAGATCTGCAAAAATATAGCCTTGATTCAGTACCTAATCTTAGTAATGCACAAATTCAGGATTTTGAAGGTTATGAGAATACCTCTGTATCTTCGATACCAGGATTAAGCGAATTAGCATTATCAGAGTTTCCTAATCCAATAAGAGCGGATATCGGCTTTATGGGACGGATAGATATTATTTGGGGAGACGCTGAGGTTAATCGAACTGAAACTATTAGTGGCTCTAAAATAGAAGGTTTTAAAGTTCCTTGTCGGAGCAACTGTGCCTACTTAGAACTAGATGATATTGAAAATTTTGGTAGAGACATTGCCAGTAATTTTGAGGGCAAACAATGGATCAGAGGACGAGATCACTGGGTAAATGGCGGTACGGGTTGTCTATCAGGAGGAAAAGAGCCGACAGGAATTCATCCTTTTGGGGATACTTTCAAAAGTGTACTCTGGGATACAAACGAATCTAAAGGAGAAGCAGAGATAGTGATGTTTTTCAATATTAAAAGTACTTGTGGAGATTCTGCTTATTTTATCGGTCCATTGCCCTTTCCGATGGGAATTGTGAGAGAGAACGATTGGATTTATTTAGGTATTTAGAAACTTCGCTTATTTTATAGACAAACATAGACATAAATAGTCTATAATACGACTATAAAGTTAAGTGACTACGCCAAACAGCAGGGAATAAGTTATCGCACGGCTCATCGAATCTGAAAACGTGGTGAATTAAAAGGTCGTCAATTATCCACAGGAACGATTCTAATTGATACATCTACTACTGTAGAAAGAGCAATTGTTTGTGCAAGAGTGAGCAGTGCAGAAAATAAATCTAATCTGGAGTCGCAAGCGTTAAGAGTAGAAAGATATTGCATCGCTCGTGGCTACAAAATTGTAGGAGTAGTCAAGGAGGTAGGAAGTGGAGTAAATGATTCCCGAAAAAAGTTAATTAAAATTTTTGAACGAGATGATTACAATCTAATTGTTTGCGAACATAAAGATCGGCTGACTCGTGTAGGTTTTAACTACATAAAGGTTTTGCTAAATTCACAAGGAAAAGATGTAGAGATAATTAACGAAGCACGAGAAGATAAAGAAGATTTAATGCAAAATTTTATCTCAATAATCACTTCTTTTTGTGCCAGAATTTATGGTTTGAGAAGACAGAAAACAAGAACACAATGCATTATTAAATGTTTGGAGGGCAAGCAAGATGAAGCTAGTTGAAAAACATTTAGTTAAAATATCTAAACCAGACTGGAACGAGATAGATAATTTGTGCTTCTTGTCTAAAAACCTTTATAATTGTGGGGTTTATCAGTGCAGACAAGCATTTTTTAACAGCAAATCAGTTCCTAATTTCAATCAACTCTATCATTTATTAAAAGCAAGCGATGATTATAAAGCATTGCCAGCTAAAGTATCTCAATTAATAATCAAACAGGTAGCTCAAAGCTTTAAATCTTACTTTGCAGCCGTTAAAGCTTACAAGAAAGACTCGTCTAAGTTTTTAGGTTGCCCAAAGCTACCAAGATATAAACATAAAATAAAAGGTAGAAATACACTTACTTATAATTATCAAGCAATATCAAAAAAAGCTTTAAAGTTGGGATTAATAAAACCTAGTGGAACTAATTTATCTATTCCTACAAAACAAAAAAAGATTGATGAAGTCAGAATTGTTCCCAAAGGAGGTAGTTATGTAATAGAAATAGTTTATGAAATAGAAGAAATAAAATTAGATATCAAAGAGCATACTAGAATAGCTGGTATTGATATCGGCATCGACAATTTAGCGACTGTTACATCTAATATTTCTGACTTTCAGCCATTTATTGTTTGTGGGAAAGCATTAAAAAGTGCCAATCGCTATTACAACAAAACCAAAGCTCGGCTTCAATCTTTATTGTCTAAAAATCAGACTTCATCTAATCGAATCAAAAAATTGACCCAAAAGCGGAATAGCAAAGTGGATTATTATCTCCACACAGCTAGCCGATGTATAGTAAATCGGTTGCTTGAAAATCAGATTACGATGTTGATAATTGGTAAAAATGATAATTGGAAACAAGGCGCAAATTTAGGCAAGAGAACGAATCAGAAATTTACGGCTATTCCACATGCAACATTTATCAATCAGTTGATTTACAAGTGTCAGCTTGTGGGAATCAAGGTTGTTACTGTTAATGAGGCATATACTAGCAAATGTAGCTTTTTAGATTTTGAAGCAATTAAGAAACAAGCTACTTATTTAGGTAAAAGAATTAAACGAGGATTATTTATAGCAAGCAATGGTCGTGTCTATAATTGCGATCAAAATGGCAGTTTGAATATCATCCGAAATGCAGTTGGCAATTCTGTCTTTGACAGACAGTCAATAACGAGGCTCGTAGTTAGCCCAGTACGGACTAAGCCGTACCAAACTATGAGTGGTCATATTTGACTACAAAATTAGTAACTATTGGCTCTTAAGTTAAATCTTCTTATTAATTAGTCAGCCATTCCCCGCCTTGAAAAGGCGGGGCTTGACAGCCTGGAGGCTGTCGCCGTTGCGAAGCAACGTCGGTGCGCAGAGAGCGCACGACCGCATTCCGCGGTCAAATATACTTTTAGACTAACAGCAATCATGTTTACAAGAATAATATCATTAAGCCTAAGTCCAATACTTTTCGCTTCTTATTTTAGTTACTTTAGTTTTAATAATAGTAATTCAGTATTAGCGCAGACTGTTGAGAGGGTAGAAACTGTAGAAAATGAAGCCGTAGAACTTAACGAAGTTCGAGTTAATTATCGTATTACTAATCGCTACGATAATATGTATCGAATTGAAGTCGATATAGTAGGACTTGATAATGCCAAAAATTGGCAAGGATCATTTTACTTGCCTGCTGGTCATGAACTGATTGAGAATTACGGTATCTTAGTTACTCAAGACGAAGCAAAGCAGGGAGGATACAACTTTATAGGAGACGAATGGAACTCTAGCTTACAGCAAAACGATCGTACTAAAGCAATTTTAATTGTAGAAGGAAATCCAAAACAGGCAGCTATTGCTTTTGATAATTATGTTGAAGAATACGGTGTACCAAAATATAGTAGTTTTACTCAGGCAGACCGACAGCAATGGCTTGAAGAATGGCGCAAGAGAAAATATAGTTTAGATTTGAATCAAGTAGATGAAAGCGAAGTTACTACTACTGAAGAAGGTAACGGTAATACCGATGAAGAGCAAGTCGAAGAATCGAAAATTAACTCTTACAACTTATCTACTCAAGAGGAAACCGAAGAGACTTACAATGACGCTGGTGAAAGTGAAGTAAGTACTAACATCGATACAATTGAATCAAATTATATTAATACAGGAAATTCTGCTGGGAAAGGGAAATTTCGTTATGGCGAAGTTCTCCAAAAAAATTGGCTATTTTTTATGGCTAATCGTTCGGGTCCGGTAGGCTCGGACAATCGTTTAGAATGGCGACAAGATTCTACGATGAAAGATGGAATTGATGTGGGTAAAGATCTAACAGGAGGATATTTTGATGCGGGAGATCACATTAAATTTATTCAGCCCATGGCATTTTCAATTGCTATGTTGGCGTGGAGTGGAGTTGATTACAACGAGGCATATAAAAAGGCAGGGCAGCTTGACGAATTGCTTTCAGCAGTAAAGTGGGGAACTGATTATTTCCTAAAATCTCACGAAACCAGTGATGGCAAAACATCCCGCCTTTGGGTTCAGGTTGGGGATGCAGCAGATCACAACCATTGGATTCCACCTGAAAAAATAGCAGATATGGCTCCTCGTCCTTCTTTTGCGATCGATCCCAACAATCCTGGAACGGATGCAGCAGCGGGTACTGCCTCGGCTTTAGCTTCTGCTTCAATGTTGTTCCGAGGAATTGATGACCTTTATGCCGACAAACTGCTAAAAAATGCCAAGCAATTATTTGAATTTGCCGAAACCTACAAAGGAAAATATTCTGATTCTGTGTCTGCGGTAAATCCTTTCTACACGAGCTGGAGTGGTTACGAAGACGAACTTATACTTGGAGCAGCTTGGCTGTATCGAGCTACTGGGGATGCAAAATATTTAACAAAAGCAGAGCAGTATTTTAAACAAGGGGTAGGACATATTGGAACTTGGACTTACGCTTCAGACGACCACTCTTATGCTGGTTTAGCTTTGTTAGCCAAAGAAAGTAGCGATCCTTTTTTTAAAACCGAGTTCGCTGATTGGATGAAGAATTGGCTAATAGGTACTGGAGGTGTAAAAATTACCCAAGGCAAATTGGCTATTCGGAATGAATGGTCTTCTGCTCCTCTAGCCTTAAGTGCTGCCTTTCTTGCAGAATGGTACAATGATTTTGTCGAACCAAATAAAGAATACGCTAGTTTTGCCAAAGAACAACTTGACTATATATTAGGTGATAATCCGCGTAATTATAGCTACGTTGTTGGCTTTGGCAATAATTATCCTCAACGCTCTCACCATCGAGGTTCTGCTGGCTTGGTTTCAATGAATGATAAAACGACACCTAATGAAAATCTTTTAGTAGGAGCTTTAGTAGGTGGTCCACGCTCTAACGACAACGATCATTACGACCGCCGAGACGATTGGGTCACGAATGAAGTAGGTACTGGCTATAATGCTCCTTTGGCTGGAACAGCAATTCAGCAATACGATAATTATGGTGGCGATCCTTTGAGTGATGCAGAGCTTACAGAAATAGAAGGAGTCGGTCAATAAGAATTTGTCAAAATTTATAGCAATATTTACTTTACTTTTTACTATGTCTAAAGGTGGAATAAGAAAAAATGCTGGTAGGAAAACAACCTGGGAATCTGGCTGTAGTTTTCACGAGACAACAGTTATCCGAGTTCCAAAAGTTTTAAAATCTAAAATATTAGAAATAGCTCATGTATTGGATGCTGGGGAAAAAATTTATGTAAATGAAAAACTAACAAATAAAAAATAAAAATGATGTCCCCCCCCCCCCGCGCTAAAGATAAAGCAAACGGGGGTTTCATGTCTTTTCTAAAGCAGTCGAGAGCCAAACAGTTATTAAAATAAACGCTAATTTACTTTTAATTTTTTGTCGTATGCTTCTAAACTTTCAATAATCCTGGCTTAGATTAACTAAGAACAAAGCCAAATTCCATACAAAAGTACTGTTGTACCCAATCTTGGTCTTTGTTTAATCTTTTAGCGATTCTTTTTAGATAATTAGTATAAATAGCAACTGCACCATTCTCTCCGTCAAAAATTGCACCCCTCGCCCAATCAAAAGGAGGAAAAAAACCAAACTCATCGCGAAATTTTACCGCAGCCCAACTAGGAGCAAAATTGTTTTGATAGCTTTCTCGAAGTAGACAACGATATTTTTCCATTTTAATGCGATCGCCATAAGATATTAAGCGATCGCATCCCAAGATAGTAATTAGTTTGGCAAGGTCGAAGTCGTACTGGCAGTGAGGACACTTGAGAACCCCCGTGGCTACGTAAGCACCACAGCCACCAAGTTCTAAAGGACAAATCTTTAATGGAATTTTATCGATCGATCGATCGCTATTTTTTTCTGGCGTAGCTTCGAGCGTTACTTCTTCAAGATCTTCAATAAACCCGTGTTCCAAAACATTGCCTGCTTGATCTAAGATCACACAGTCATTTTTTTTCTCTGCCAAACGCAGCCCCCTACCTACTTGCTGAAAATAGAGAGCTTTAGATTTGGTTCGGCGATCCAAAACGACGCAGCTAACTTGGGGAACATCAAACCCTTCGCTTAGTGCGTTACAAGAAACGAGTGCTAGCAGCACACCATCAACAAGTTGTTGGTAAAGTTTGTTTCTAAGAGCAATAGGAGTATTTCCACTGACTACAGCAGAGGGAATATCGCGTTCGTTAAAAACTCTAGCGATATTTTCGGCGTGAGAGACTTTAATAGCAAAAATAATTGTCGATCGCCCATAAGCCAACTCTAGCCAGCTATTACAAAGTTGTTCTATTAGTTCGGGTCGATCGCAAATAGCACTCAGCTGATTTAAATCGTAATCGCCATTAACTAAATCGACTTCATCTAGTTCCACATTAAAATTGAGTCCATAGTAGGAAGGCTTAACCAAAAAACCCAACTCGATTAAGGTCTTTGGCATTGGGGCGCAAACTAAAGCCGAATAAATATCTCCTAAAGACTCGTTTTTAGATAGTCTCCAGGGAGTAGCGGTCAATCCGATATAAATAGCATCAGGAAATACAGCTCTCATCATCAATCGGCTGACTTTATTAAAGGCTACCAAATGGCATTCATCGAAAATAATTAGATCGAAATTGAGATTCTTCCATTTTTGGCGACTTGCTAAGGTTTGTACAGAAGCGATTTGAATTAAAGCATTGGTATCTTCAGACCAACCAGCCTTAATAAAACCGCATTTTGAATCTATATTAGAAAACTTCTCAGCAGTCTGAGTAATTAAAATTTCTCGATGAACGACAAACAAAACTTTTTTACCGCGACTGACTGCATCGGCAACTATTTTCGTAATAATGATAGTCTTACCTGCCCCAGTAGGAGCAAAAATTAAAATTCTTTTTTCTCCTTGACGAATACAGTTGTAAGTATCATTAACTACTTTTTGTTGATATGGTCGCAGAGCAAACATAAATAACTAAGTGGTTAATCGTCCGAATGTAAACGCATTAATTTGGTGTAAGTTACAAGCTGCATCCACGGCAAGGATGCAGCAATTGACGACAAGTATGTTAATTTACAAAGAATTTACCAGATAAAGATAGCTGGGCTTCGCCTCTTTATTATTAATACTCTTTTTCTAGGATTTGTAACTTGAAAATAATCTTATCAAAAGTTTTTTCGATCACTTAATTTAAAATTATTTTGCAATTTTTACAGTTCACAACATTCAGTTCCAGACGGCTGCTGATGCTTTACTGGTTTATTAATTGGATTAAGAATAAAAAAATTAATAAGATTAAAAAAAAGAAACCAAAACGCGATTTGTAAAACTATTCGATATTTTGTAACGAACAACAAATACTTAGCAATTTTAACTACGGTTTTAGAACTATAATTTTTAGGAGGCATTAATTTGTGGAACAGTTTCTTTTATCTTAACTACTTTAATGAATTCGCTGCAAAATTCATTAAAAATTTCTGTAGCAGGTTGTTCTAAATTTATTAGCAGTCGTTTTAAAATTTCTTGCCAAGCTACTATTGAACTTCCCCAGTTAGTTACGGGCTGTTGAACATATATTTCTAGTAGTCTTCGCTGCTCATCAATCTTCAAACAATCTATACGACTAAAGATTGGTAAATCCACTACCTTAAAAAATGATTGCTCCTCTACCAAATAAGTTTTCATGTTAGAAAGCAATCTTAAGCTATTCTCAGAATTGTTTAAATACGTTCTGCATATTGATTCGGCATCTCTATATAGTTGAACTACTACTGCTTGTGAGTACTCTGCTTTTAAATTACTCTTAAAAGCTTCGACTATAGCATTCCAGGCAGCTTCTGGATCTTTTTTAGCTTTCAAGGTAGTATAGACACCCCAAGCATTTTTTTCTTCTTGTTCGTGTTCTCTAGCCTCTTTTAGTGCATTTTGTCTTTGTTTCACTAGCCTATTAAGTACACCTTTCATTTGCACTGACATTTCCCGCGGTAGGTGATTTTTGGCAGCATCTTGAAGTTGGCAATTAAATAGAGTTATGGAATCGTTAATGATACTAATACTTAAATTCTGCATTTCATAGCCGATGATAATATCTCTACAGTATTCCTCAAGCTCTACTTTTTCTCTTTCTAAACTAGATTCTAAAGCGGTGTTTTTTAGCTTCGATGCCTTCTCTGTAAGCAGCTTTTCTAATGGTTTTAATTGTTCTGCAAAATTAACTACGGGTAAATCAATACTTTCTGCTACTCGATCGCTTTCTGGCTTACCTTCTAAACTCCTGAGTATCTCCAATGCCATCCAAACTTTCCAGTTTTCTAATAGCTCGTGGGATGGTTGAATTTGATAATTCATAATTTTACTTGTTTAATTTTCTACCACAGATGATAAAGCTTTTGCCTTTAGAACTTACTGCTGTTAGCCAATTAGAAACTATTTGGAGATACCGATTCCTTGCGAATAATCGTAAAGGAACGGGCGGAGAGTTTTGAGGGATTGACGCTAAAAATTTGAATATTTGACGTTGGTGGGTGCTATTATTCATTCATAGATAGAGATAAAGCCTGCATTTTCAATAATTTCTTGTCCTTTAGAGCTAGTAAGCAGATCCAAATAAGCTCTTCCAGCTTCTTCTTGGATCGTACTATCGTCACGAATTACCAAAAATAGCTTTCTGGTAAATGGATAAGCTCCGCTTCTAAAAGCTTCACTATTAATTCGATCTTTTAGAAAAGGCTTGATATAATTAGTAGTGTTCCCTTGTGACAAATCAAAAACTCGAATTAATTTGCGATCTTTAACTAAAGCAGCCGAAGCAATGGAAATTGCTCCTGGTGTTCTAATTACTTCTCTCACTGCTTGATAATAATTGTCTTCCTTGAGGATATGTTTAGCTTCTTTATTATAATTTGGCAGAGGATAGTCTTCGTTGAAAATCGCGATAGGTGTTATTGGTAAATCACCGTTTTTAGGATCTACCTGTTTCCAATTGGTAATATCGCCTTCGTATATTTTTATTAGCGTATCTAAATTCAATTTGTTTTGCTTTATTTTAGTATTGCCATACACCACTACACCATCAATCGCAATAGGATACTGGACAATCTCTAAATTACGCAACCGTGCCTGTTCATATTCAGCATCGCTCAAAGAACGATCGTTATAGATGAAGCTTAGATCTTTGTCTATTAGTGCTTTTACACTAGCAGATGTACTAAAATCTCCTACGGGTTTAGCGTAACGCAGTCTAAAGTGATCGTGTTTTTTTTCTATCTGTGCGTTTAATTCATTAGTAAAAGAAATGAAAAAAGGCGCACCGCCATAATCAAACAGTCCTGCTGGTGGCGAAACATCTGAATCTGAGGTTACAATTAGCTGATTTCCTAAAACAATCGCTCCAAAGGCAAAAACACTTAGTCCAATAATCTTCCCTTTTCGGGAGATGTCGGGCAAAGGTGGAAGCTTAAATAAAGCGTAAAAATTATTCCAATCAATTTTCGCCACTAGTTTTTTAACTTTTGACGATTTATTTTTCGGCAGCGAGCTTTCAGCTTTTGGTAATCTGCTTTTTAATACCTGTTTCCTATTTCTAAAATAAGATCGCTGTAAAATTCGATTTAGATAATCAATCGAAGCAGGTACTGAGTTCGTTTTCAGCTTTTTTTTGTTTTCAGCTTCTGGCTTCTGTTTATCAGAATCTTCAGATATTAGTAAATCTTCTGTATTACTAAATAAAGATAACGGAGTACCACAAATTTTACATTTGCCCGAACTATTTTTATTGCTCCAACCGCAGTATCTACATTTCTCCTCCACTTCAGTTTGCCACATAATATTATTTTGAAAAGACCGTATTATTTACCAAAGCAACGCTTCTATTTCAGTGTATATAGTTAACATGATAGTATCTTGATACTATGTTTAATGCAACACCAAATCTTTCAGGCTGAAAAATTTAAACATTTAATGAATTAACAATCTGCATTAAATGCCTAACGCAACCTAATGCAGCAAAAGCACAAAGAGCAAGTGTGAATAGCCGAAATAGTTTACTCCACTTAGGCTTTAATTTCTCTTCACTCAAGAGTTTTTTATCATTCATAAGGAAAATCTAAGTGATGGGGAATGTGAAAAGAGTTTATGCAGCTAAAGCAAATATCAAAAATACTGATTTTGGTATTTTTGGCTTTTACTAAACCAAGAAAAAAAATAGATAAAAAAGCAATCGTTAATAGTAACACTTTGTTTTGGGCAATAAATTTTGATTTAGAAAAGTTTTGAGGGGGATCTTCATAGCGACGGATAAACTCAAGTTTGCTAGCTCTATTTTTAGTGTTCATCTTGCAAACCCCATAGCTTTCTTTTTTCTCTGTTGATAAGTTTCGACGTTTAACTTCATCTTGTCAAAATCCCTTTCTTTTTTCTTGCTTAAATGACTTTTAGCATCCGTTATATGCCAGTTTCCCTTACGATCTCGTTTGGCTTTGAAATAATTTTTGCGATCATTTAAATCTTGATAACTAAGAATCTTAGTTTTAGGGTCAAACTCAATTCGCGAATTTCTCCCAGTCATTCGCTGTTTAGAACATAAATTGAGATAGCTGAAAACTATTTGTGAAGCCCTGGTAATTCGCTCTTGCTGAATTGCTAAAAGGCAGTTGCGATCGATTTCACGGTTAAGAGTATCAATTTGCTTGGCAGATAGCTGACTCAAGCAATCGCATTTATTAATTTGCAGCAGTAAGTTGTTTTGCTTATCCTTTAAAATTAATTTTCCTTTCTCTTTAATTAAATACGCACTACCATCTTCAAAATAGTGCTTCCCATCGTCATAAAATTTTTGCAGGCGGGTAATTATTTCCTTAACCTTTGCTCGATATTCGCCTGCTAACCTTTTAGAGCCGATCGCAGGTTCACGTTCGATCGACTGCAAGGCTTTACGAATTGAACTTAGGCTGTCATTAACTTTAGTAAGGGTAATTCCTTTTTTGCTGGCTTTAAAAATAGCAATTACTTGATTTTGTGAGTTCGCCAGTTCAAAATTCTTTTCCCTGCGCTGGAGGTAGAAATTACCAAAGCGATACGTGTCTTCTCCGGTCTTTGCGTGGGCAGAATTAAATTTAGCCAGCGAGCATCGAGCTAGTTGTTTACCTAGTAATTCGAGTAAAATTATTTTGGTACGATCGTGATAATTTTCATACTGTTGCTTTAACTTTCTTTTAAGTCGCCTTTTTGTATCTGCAATCGGCAAGCGATCGATCATTTGGTGAACCTTGCCTAGAACTCCTTTGAATTTGCTTCCTAATGATTTTTTTGGTTGATAAAGAATTTCTTCGCTTCTAGCAATTGGATCTAAAGGCAATATTTGCTCATTCGCTCGTTCGATATCTTGGCGTTCGCAGGTTAAGTTTAAATTAGGATTAACTTTGTCGATCTCAGCCATTAAGGAACGCTGCAAAATTTCGGGTAATTCAATTGACTGAGGATAAAAATCTGCCTCAGTATCGCCAAAGGCAATTAATCGTCGTTCTTTAGCATCAACAACGGCTATCGAGTGGCGATCGCGCCAAAACTGGTAATTGCCTACTTGAAAGACGCTAAACTGCACCAAGTTTTTATAATTTGTTTCGGTTAAATCAGCAGTTATTTGTAAAATTTCTCGCTTTTGGGTAAGCGTTTTTGCCTGAAGCGAGAGTTCTTCAGCCAGAGAATCATCCCTTAATTTAAATTCCCTATTTGCTTGGTTCATAAGTTGAGTATTATTTCTAAATTTTTATTTTTAATAGATTCTTCCAATCGGTCGATTGCTAAAATGCCATTTACTAAAAACAGCACGGTTTCTGTATCGATCTGCATCTCAATGTAATCAGGTTCTATATTACGTATCTCACGGTTAAAAATTCTATAAGATCCGTCTTTCCAGTTTAATACAAGTATATTGTTAAAAAATATATTAATTTGTCTGGGGAAATAATTGGGCGGTAGAGGAAATTTTTCTTTACTTTCTAATAACCGTTTTTGAAGTTGAGAATTGTTTAAAATATCATTTTCAACTTTAGTAGGTAATTCCCAGGCTCTAATACGGTCTTCGTCGCTAATTTGTTTTTCTTGGCGCATTTTTTTTATAAAAAATTTAAGGGATCGCTAGTATCAAAATCTGAACTCTTGTCTTTTGGTAAGGGAAATATTTTATCGGCTTCTTTAAACCGTTTTTTCATTTCTAGTTCGAGATCGAGATCGGGGCGACGCTGCTGTTCGCGAACGTGTAGCTTTTGCAAACTGCTATCAAACCAAATCTGTTCTGATTTCTTTTTTTGTCTTTTATCTCGGCGTGATACCCGCATTCGATTCATTACCCAGGGAATGTTGGCTCGCGAACCTTTTTTAAGATAAGGAGATCTATAAATAGCCATTCCTTTCGGCATCCCGCCAATATCGTCGGGTCTAAAATGAGGAGTCATGAGCTTTTGTTCGGATATGGTAGTTCCTTTTGACGAACCTAGAGAACGAGACTTATTTTTAACGATAATCTCTTTTTCTCCCAAAGCTTTAGAAATTTTGGCTTCGTTTTCTTCGTTTCTCGGATTAAATAAAAATTTTGACAGTAGCCCCGTTCTTAGTTCGCTTAAATCATCTTTACCATACTTTTTAACCACTTGGCTCTCAGTTTGATAGCCGATTAACATTATTAGTCCTTTAGAACCTAATAAGTTTGGCCACTCAGTTGATTTTTGAATTTTAATGCTTGGATACTCATCAAGAGACAGAACGAGAGGAATTTTTCTTTGATAGCTAAAATTACGTCTGATAGTAAGTTGAATAATTGCTGCAATCAAAGGGTTGTAAACTTCTTTGTAAGATTCATTACTTTGAAAAAAAACAATGTTTTTACCATCCAATTTTAAAGGAACGTTAGTTTTTCCTAAAATACAGGGCAACAAATCGGGCTGCATAAATACTGAAGCAACATCTAATGCTCCCGCTAGTATACTATCAGAAGTTTTTCCTCCCTCAGCAAAAGCAACAAATTGAGCAAAGACAATTTCATTCCAAACAGTATATGCAGTGCTTCCTTTTTTTTCTATATATCTTAATCTTTCTCCTAATTTGGGTAGCTTCAAGAGTGCATAAGCCATCGCTAAATCTGGATATTGAGTATTCTTAGCCAGCATAAAACTGGCATATAAAAGACGTTTACTTGCAGGTCCAAAGAAATTATCTTCTTTACTCGTATTGTCTCGTAAATTCTCATACAAGGTTACGGCTAAGACTTCTGCCATTGTGCGATCATTACCGTCTTTAAGAAAATCCAGAGGATTAATAGTGCAGGTATAATCTTGTCCTGGAGCAAAAATACGTATCTTGTAATTGTGTCTAGCTGCATATCCGCCAACAACAGGAATCTGCCCGCCTTTTCCTCCATATTCGCCCCCTTTGTAGTCGTAACATAAAATAGGTAAACTACGATCTATGGCGGAATAGAGTAAAGGATCTATAGCACTGAAGGTTTTTCCAATTCTAGGCGCACCAAGTATTTCAACTCCAGGATTGGCACTGGGAACAAAAATAGTTGGGGGTCTATTTAAAACATAGATTGAAAACCATAATATCAACGGATTAATCTGCCAAGTTTTGAAAGAGCCAGCATAAAGACAGACAGGATCGATTTTATTTTGTTCGATTTGCTTAACTGCCTTGCGACAAAGATTAAACTTAACCATCTTGTCTGCCAGCACTGCATTAGTACGTTCACTTTTGGGCTTTCCCATACTATTAAGAAGAATCAGCAGTGCTAATGATGCAATTATTAAGATTAAAATGCTGGGCTGAGTTAAAAAGTAACTAATTCCGTAGTAGCGATCTACAGCTTTTAAAGTTTCAAATAGATTTTTATAATCTTCCATCAAAGTTACAAATCACTAAAATTTGTTTTCAAAGGGGTTAATCTCTGCTTGGTGTCTTCTTCCTGCCCGATTTCACCTAACTTTTGAATCGCACTAAGGGGTAAGCCAACATTGCTTAGAGCATCTGTCGAAGACATTCCGTTTTGCGTTTTAGCAACGTACTCTCTTACTGCCAATGCTAGAGATCCTTGAGGATCGACTATCTGTTCTCGAATTTTGACCTCTAATCCTAAAGCTACATCCTCAGGAGTAGCCTCATCGTATTTAGTTTTGACTGTATTAATAACGGGTTTTGGTTCTGGTTCTGGCGGTGGCTCTGGAGCTGGAGCAGCCTCAATAAAAATTTTGGTGCGTTCGGCGCGATTGTTGTACAGTCTGAAAGAATAGTGTTGCCGCTCCCCCGCAGCATCAATAGTTTCTACATCGATAATCGGAACATTAGCCGTAGTCGCTCCAGGTATTTCAATACCTTCACTTTGAGTAATATTAAGCGTAGTCGCTTTTCCGCTGTCTATTGGCGCATTAAAGCTGAATAAATTTTTAGACATATCAGCTAACTTTACTGCGTCGATAATCTCGCCATTTTTATAAATTATTGGTGAAGACTGTCCGTTCGCTACACTTACTTCTACAGTTTGTTCTCTTGCTTTATCAGCTTGAAGCTTGATAATCTCTTCAGCGTTAACCGAATTAACGCTAGCGATCGCGATCGCTAGTATCCCAATTAAAGTACTTTTCATGATTCTATAGATAGAAAACTATTAATAAAAATTGATACATCAGTACCTGACTCTATTAAGTAGATAGGAACTTGGCTTTGATTCTCCTGTTGGATTTGGCGAGAACGCTCTTCTAACCTACGCTTGGTAGTGCTAAAAGCTCCTTCTGCTGCTCCAGTAATTAAAGATGAGTCTTCGTTAGCTCTGGTGCTATAACCGCCGTATCTATAGCCACCAGATCCATATCGATCGAAATCATAATTTCGAGAATATGGATCTTCAAAGCTATCAAAATCTTGATAACCACCTCCGTAACCACCACTAACTTCGGGTTCGTTAATTAAATCAAAAGCTCTCTCTCCTGCCCCTAAAGCCCCTAACAAAATATCTTGACCTAAAGTAGAACTTCCTACATCATCAGCGCGATCGGCGATTAAAGCTCCTTTTTCCCCTTGAATTAAGATGCTGCCCGTAGGCAGAGCTTCTTGTACCAATTCGCCTTCGCTATTATCGTAAGATACAGCGACAGCATTTAGTTGAACTAATCCTGAACTATTAACCGACTGTACCTCAACTATCAAGCTCGAATTGGCTTTAATAGCTACCAAGCCATCACTGGCAATTAAAGGCTCTTTAAGATAGATAATACCTCTAGCTTGAAAAGAATCAATTCCTTCTGACCAAACAATATCGTTAGCTAATTCTCCTCTAACGCTATTACCTAAAGGAATTTGTTTTCTTTCAGTAACTAAGGAATTGTCGGTATTAGCAATTAAAGTTGCTTGTGAAGAACTAGTTGCCGTTCCCGTAGAAGCAAGTTCTTTAAGTCGATCTGCTTCTTGAAATTCCCGTTTCTTTTGCTCTAAATAGCTATTATTTTGTAGTGTGTTCGATAGTAAATTAACAATTTCAGGATCTTGTAAACTAAATTTTCGATCAGCATTAAGGTGAGACTTTGAAGACTTTGCTTCACTCTCACCAATAGCTATAGTAGCAATTTGAGCAGTTTTTCCTTTCTCAATTCCTAAATTAGAAGGTGCAGGTTGTGGTTGTTCGACGGGAACTGCTTCAGGAGGGATCGATTCTTTATAAAACTCCTCTTTAGAAGCAAAGTCTTCAATCGGTTCTACTTCAGCATTAGCTACAGCTTCGGACGAATCATTCATGCCGTTAGCCGTGCCGAGTGCTGCCAATCTTGCCCATTCATCCAGAGGATTAGTTTCTTGTTGCGGTGACGACTGGGGTTGAGCAGCTACACTAGGAGTAGAGGCAGTAGATTGGGGTTGAGGTCTTGGTTGTGCAGTAGGTTGAGGCTTCGCGGGTTGACTCTGCTGTGGTTTTGGTTCTGGCTTTTCTATTTCTTTCCACTCAGAGGTATCTTTGGGATTGTAAGCCAACTCGACATTCTTTTGCTCTAACTGTTTTTGTAAACTTTCAATTGTTTCCTTATCACCTCGTTCTGAATCACTTAGCTGTTGTTGCGCGACTTGTTCCTGCTGTCTAGTTCCCAAAGTCATTACTCCTGCGAACATTGAAAAAGCAATCCACCCTAATAGAGCGAATAAGCTACCAACAATTAAGGTTGATGCAAGGTGAAGCCACTTACTCTTTTTCAAATTTCGATCCGAGCTGAGTAATTCTTGAGGTTCGACAAGACTTTCCTCTTCTTCATTACTTTCAGCCTCTTGGTAAGTACTGCTAGCAAGCCTGTCATTCTCTTCTTGTGAAAAGTTATTTTCTCTATCTAATACAGAGGTGTCTAAATCCATCTTATGCTCCTGCTTTTAGATCTTTAATTGCTGAAATAGTTACTCCGTTTTTTAGTAACTCTGCCAGTTGAAAGCGAAAAGCACTTGGCTCGTTTTTTCCTAATACATTGCGATACGGTTCTACAGGAGAAGTAGTTAAAGTCTTGTAAAATTTTGACTCTCTAGATAGCTGACCTCTAGCGGAGGTTGAAATATCGGTACGAATTGCCATTACATTGACTTCGTAGTCATTGCCCTTACGGATTGGTTTTCCGATATGTCTCACTTCTAAAACAGAACGAATATCTCCTTTGTAAACACCTTCTGGAATTTCTTTAGAAATTGTTTTTAGGTATTCAAAGCGAAGATTAGGATCTAAAAGAAAGCTAGCCATGTAAACCTTAGTCGGTATTTTAAAACGTGCGCCCTGGGCATCAATTTGTAGACCGAGATCGACTGATTCAGAATTGGCAATCCTATTATCCCATTCAAACATCAGGGGCAGCCAGTTACTTATCGTCGAACGAATAACGGCATCGTCTCTGAAATTTTCATCTTTTTCCTCTGCCTTTACCGTTACTCCGTTAGGTTGCTGAACAAACACCGTTCGCTTATTCGCCAAGCTATTATTAGTTCCCAATAAGATTAGGTTAAATAGTAGTGAAAATAGCAGTGCTACTAATAAACCGAGCATTATAACTACAATTTTATTGGTTTCATTGGTGCTAATTAAAGTATCTCTTTGCTTAATCTGTCGAGATTTCTTTTTAATGGCATTTCTTTTAAGTAGCATAGTTATCCCTGTAACGCTTTAATACCTTTTGTTTTAGTTAAAATATCAGCCCCTCCAGAAACCACGGTCGTTCCCGCTTCAGCCGTATTTTTAGCCGAAGATAGTACCGCTTCAAATACTCCTGTTCCCATTTGCTTGATATTTGCCCAGGCAAGAATCGCACCGAATATGGAAATAAAAACTAAAAAAGCAACGTCTAAAAATACTCCTCCTAACGGTTGTCCTTGCTGTTCTATCAAATTCAACACATTAGCTACCAGACCCACAATTAGGGCGTAAGCAGACGGGAACAGTAAAAGTTGTATATAGTTGACGAACCATTGAGCGATCGATATTCCACTTCCAGGCAGAAACGCCAAGCTAATAAATATGCCACCATATAGCGCAGTTAAAATTGCTGAAATTTGAAAGCCGTTCATAAAGCACCACTGTAAAATATTACAGGTCATTTCGATGGCATTGAGAAAGGGTAGGCTGACTATTGCGGTCAAATTCGCCGTCACGCCATTAACAAGCTGCTCTAATATCGTTTTCTGTAAGGGAGCATTTCCTGATAGCGACTGCAATAAATCTCTTGCCTGGTCGATTTTCACGGGATCGTAGATACATTCATCTGCTGCCGTTCCCGTTTGGTTAACACACTCGGCAAAAATTTCTCTGGCTCTGGCATTCGCCACGGTGGTATTCTGAATAGAGCCGATCGCTTCGGAGATTTTAACTCCTGCTAGGGTAAAGTTTAAAACTACCGATACGAAGTACTGACCGATGCCGTGTAGAATTCGTAGCAAATTAGCCAGTACGGTTCCATTTCCTAGAATCAGCAATAGACCGAAAAATAGGCGGGTAAAGGTAATCCGAACCTCTTTTTTAGAAACAGCAAGATCGTCTGCTTTACTAATTATGTGAATTATAAAGCAGATAAAAAAGATGATGCCTGATATGTAAATCATTGATTGCCACAGGGGTTCGGCAGGATTGATAACCACATCCCAAATTCGCTCCCAAGACTCGGCGGTAATCCGATTTAATTCTAAAGAATTTTGGAGGATAGACTGAGCGCGCTCATTACCCAAGGCGTTGCTTTGGGCGAATATAAGATTCATTCTGCTATTTCCGTAGAGTTTGTAGAAGTCATGCCTGGAATTGTCACCAAGCCAGAGGTTGAGATTACTGCCCCGTTAGCAGCAGTCGCTTCTCTTTGGGTGCGAGTATTGCTGCCTGAAAGTTCGGCTAGGGCTAACGATTGCATCTGTAAAGATAAGGAGCGATCGACCTTAGCATCCTGCATATCAGAAATTATCATCGCATCAGTCTGTTGTGACAGCGCATTCTGATTGGCAATATTACGTAAAATATTTTGGCTGACATCTTGGCTGCTAGCATCTTCAGCGATAATCAGGGATTGCTCTGCCGAAGAGATCGCACTATCCACCTTAGCCTCAATTTTACTCTGACCCGATAGCGAGAGTGCGCTGTTGTTACTGTACTCTTCGCTAACTTGTCTGATATATTGCTGGTATAGCTTGTCGCGGTTACTGTAAGTAGAGCCACTCTGACCTCCCAAAATATCGCTTATAATATTAAGTCCGCTACCTTGGTCGAAGATAATTTTGGCATCTTGAACGTTAGGCAGTCCTAATCTCCCCTTTGGGATTGAAATCCCGTAATCATCTAATACGGTGTAAATATCTCCTGCCATGCTAGCAATCGATGAGTTTAGCTCGGTCAAAAAGTTTTCAGCATCTAGTTGAGAGATTGCAAAGTTAATAAACTTATTTTTTAGGTGACTGACAATCGAGCCTGAATCGATTTCAGAATCTACCGTAAGTCTTTGACGATAATCGTATTCAGGACGATAAGCAGCATCTGTAGGATCGACTGGTTGGGTTAGCTGTTGTGCCTCCACAGGGGTTTTAATACTCCCCATACCGAATGCGATCGCGATCGTGGCGAGCATAATGTTTTTCTGAATTTTGTTCATTTGTATCGATTCCGATAGTTTTAACAGATTTTCCCGAAGAAAAAGTTTGATAGAGCAATTTGGCAAACAGACTAAGACCTTGGAATACACCCTTGGTAGTTTTTGGAAAGCGACTTAAAACTCTAGCTCTGGCTGCCCTTTCATCTTGAGAGTTTGCTGTAGTAGCTAAAGTCATCGCTGAAGAGTAATATATGGTTCGCCAGTAGCGGTGTCCAGCTTTTTGCTTTAGTAAAAAACTAGAGGACATAGTTTTCTTAGACGGCTTTAAGCTCCACGACTTATTAGGAGACAATGCCCGCAAAGGCAAACCTAGTAGAGAAACATAGTCTTCAGGTGAACTTGAATTCTGGATGTTTCCAATCAACCAATAATTAGTATTTTCTACTATCTGATCTTTGACTGACGATTTGGCAATCGTGCCAATATCTTGTCCGATCAAAACTATCGATAATCCTTGTTTTCGTCCCCTGCTGAAACCGTTAGCAATTATTCTGGCAAATCCTGGTAGCTTGATTAGCTCTGTCACCTCGTCATAGATAGCTAAAGAGCTTGAAGACTCCATACAAATATTAAAACTTGCCATCTGCGCCACCAACGCCATGACGTAACTATTGCTTTCGTTGCTCAAGCCACTAAGAGCAAACATCGTTACCGCAGGAGATGGAGGAACATTACTAACGTTTCCGATAGCTTTGCCGATGTTAGGATCGTTGAGTTTACTTTCAATTTGATTGACGATAAATTTTGCAGCCTCGTCATCAGCTTCATTGTACTCCATGTTTAGCTGACCAATACTACAGTAAAAGAGAAGATCTTTTAGCACTGGCATTGACTGCCAGGCTTCTGATTGCCATCCTTCTTTAAAAGCCTTATTAATACGCTCGTTAATTTCCTGGTCATTAAAAAATGTTTTTAGGAGGATCACTAGAATCGCCTCCACACGACGATATCGAATTGAATTAGAATCGCTTTGACCCATTACAATTTCAATTAGAATCGTCAGTAACTTTTCTTTCCAAAGATCTATCCTTTGCTTCTGGATTTTTCTTGGTAAATGAACTACATTAGGAGGCTGAAGGATATTAAAGTATCTATCTTCTACTAAATTTATATAAGAACCATGTCTGCCTAAGCTTAGGACATAAGGCTTATAAGTTGAGTCACCATTACTAGACATATCTACAATTGCCACTTTAGCCTCTCGAGCTAAAGCGTAGGTTAAAAATGACGAACCTAATATAGACTTACCACTCCCAGAAGAACCCAAGATAATTAACCGTTCGTTTTTTTCAAGAATATCGAGGTGGATTGGGACTCCCCCCTCCTCGGTAATTAACTCTACTCCTCGCTCGTGAAGAGTATGGGGCATGGTCAGAGGTAATACTCGCAGCGCAGAATAAGAATCAAGATTATAAGTTCGCGACGCTATAAAGTTATAGCTTCCTAACATTTTTTTGTTATTAAAAAGCTGTGTTTCTAACCATGTCTGGAGACAAGTTTCTTCATCTCTTACCAGCCTAGCAGGTGAAAATAATCTATTCAATCGATTACAAGCTCGGTGCAGTTCTTCATAGCTTTTACGATAGACTAAAACTACCACCGCAATAGATAGCATATTGCCACCAGATCTTAACCTTTCTTGTGCTTCAAGGGCATTGTTTTGTCTAAAAACAGCATCCACATCAGCACCCTTACCTTTAACTACCGCGTCTTTTTTTTCATAGGTAGCTTGCTTAGTTATTTTCTTCAGATTAGATTTTACTGTTTTATTATCAATACTTGTAGCTTCTACATAAAATTCCGTATCACGTATACTAAAATCACTGAGTTTCGACCAAACTTGATTTAACTGTTCTATTGGCAGCATTCCATCAGTGTCTGGTGATTTTAATATCATCGTTGCTACATATTCGCCATTAACCTTTACCGAATCCCTACCATCAAAGCGCGGACAATTGGATCTCCCTTTACTGCCTTCAAATAATACGGAAAAAGCGTCTTTAGGGTTGTAAAAATCGGCAAGATCGATATTGCAAATATACTCTCCTCTGTATTTTTTGACTCTGATAACTTGGGGAGGGTCAAGAGAAGGATCGCTATTATACTGATACCAAAGATGTTTCCAGGCTTCCTTTTCCGACAGAGGAGCAGGTTCTAACTTCCCTTTATCTTCTAAAGTAGACATCCAAGGTAAGTAGGTATTTTCGTAAACGTCTCTAGCAATCTTGGTATAGATGTCGTAATCTTGGCTATCCTTATTTCCTGCTAGAGTAATCACTTTATTTTGAATAAAATTACTAAGAAAGTTTGTTAATTTTGTTACCTCACTACTATCAGTAATATCTTGAAATTGCTGTTCCCAGGATAGATAAGTATACCTGCTCCATTCTTGTCGTAAACCCTTGCCAGTTATCTCTTCAGTCCGATAGCTGTCGCTAGCTATTATTAGATCGACTAAGCCTAGCTTATTCTTATTCCTCAACTCCTTTAAATGTTCTTTTCGGCGATCGCATTTTGACCGACATCCCATCATGAAAGATATTTTTTGCTTGTAGGGAATATCTTTTAAAACGCGGACTATCTGTTTGGCGTAAGCGTTGGCATCGTCGTCAAACACCTCTGTATGCATACTTGCTGTTTTTAGGGGGATAGTTGCTGACCAGTGTTTTTTATCATGCTTTAGATAGAGTACGAACTTATCCGAACCAACTTCAATCTCCATTAAAGCGTGCAAATTAGACTCGTTTTGAAAAGGCATTAGCTTTGCTTTTTTGCCGTTGACGTTTAAAGTTTTAGGCTTAGATTTATGTTTTAATTTTTTTTGAAAACTACCTTTATCTATTGCGGGAACAAATAATGTAGGCTCGATAAAATACGAAAATCCAGGCAGAGAAACAAATTTACTAATAAAGACGTAAGGATCGTCTTTGGCAACAAAAGCCCATCCCGCAGCCAGCCAAACCCCGATCGTAAGTCCTAATATATACTGTCCTAAAAAAAGACCTATTAGTACAGAAGGAACTATAAATAATGCAACACAAGTATAGGTTAAATCTTGACGAAATAATAGCTGCTTTGGCTTTTCATTAAAAACATCGAGAACTGCAATTTTACGATCTTCTTCTTCTAACATAAGAATTGTAGTTGTAATTATGTTACTTAGAATTTGTTAAGTTAGCCTATATAGGGTTTGCTACTCCGCCAGCACCTCCTGGATCTCCACCACCAGCTCCAAAAATTAAAAAACCCGCAGCTTCTAGAAGAGCAACGCCACCAACTACAAAAAGAAAACTCATGCCAAAATTTCTGACCTTTTCCGAATCATCTCTAGAAAGCCACATTGCTACTACCAACCCTATGATTACAACCATAATGCAAATCTCAAATACGGTTACTACTCCAGCACCGTAATTTGTAGCCACACCGCCTCCAGTAAGCGCGAGTATTGAAAGCAATGATGCCTCAAGTCCCGCAAATAATGCATAACTGGGACTTGAAATTGCCAGAGTGAGAAATAATACGTTAGCAAATAACAGTGCAGACTTAAACTTTAATTTCTGCGTGAGTGGAACAAGTAGATCTACTGACGTAACTAAAAGCAGTGCAAAAACTAAGGTAATCGCTGCTAATGCTGACATTAACGGCAGGCGATAAACTATATAAATAGTTGCTAATAAACAGCTATACAAAAGCCTTGTTGTGTTCTGACGGTATAAAAGAGCTTTACCTTTGTCTAGAGTCACGCTGATTCTGTTGTTCATTATTTCTATTTGCGTTGTAGTGTTGTTTGTACCAAGAATCAAATCTTTCTAGATGCAGCAGAGGAATTTCGTTTTCCCTGATATTTACTCTGCCCGTGTTGTCGATCTGCGAACTAAAAACTAAAGAATCATCTTTGTCTTTAGCAATTAACTCAATCCCTTCTTTGGTTTTGGCTGCAATTTGAATTGAGTAAGAAACTTTTTTTCCTTCACCCACGTCAAATTTCCATTTTGTTCGATCGACATTCTGTACGGTCATGTGATCTGCAAGACAGGTAGCCAATTTTCTACCGATGTTTCGCCTGTATCCTTGTTCGGGATTTTGTGGCAAACGAGCGATTATATCTCGCTGCCGATCTTCTAATTTGTCTAACTGCACCTGCCATTTACCGTTGGCTATAGTTTCTGCCCGATAGATTTGCTGATTATTTGAATCTACAATTGCGATCGATTTATAATCTGGGGTATCAGTTAATTCAAATTGAGAACGCCCGTTTTTCTTAAAAGTGTCATTATTGCTACGAGACGTAGTTTTTTCTTGATAACCTTCTACTAAAGCTAGGTATTTTTTTACCTGCTCGAAAATCAGGTTGTCATCAGATAAAGATTTTTCTTTTGCTCTCGATGGCAACAAACTAATCTCGGCAATCTGACCTTCAAGAAATTTTTGAGCGTTTTCTATAAATTGGTAAATTTCCCCAGGCGTTAATTTTTTTTGAACTTCTGCCGCTATTTTTTTTTGATTTTCTTGAGAAATTTCGCTGATCGGAATTTTATTTGCCGTAGTTACTACCTTCAACAAGTCTTTTCGCTGCTGACGATTTTCTGCTTTTTGCAGTAAAGCCAGAGCTACTTTAGCAATAGAAGAAGCAGAGGTAATTCCGTAAGAAGCCAAATCAAAACCGTTGAGTTCGGGTTCTCTAGTTTTAATAGATTCAGCCGTCTTATCTACGTCACGAAGCAGATCGCCGATTGACACTGTACTTTCTAATTCTGGTTTTCGATCGTACATAATCGTGCTTCCATATTCAAAACCTACTCTAGTTAGATTTTTTTCAACCTCGAAGTCCCTTAACACTTGCTCTATTTTGTAATAGTCGTAATATAAGTTAGAGCTACAGCTTTGTAAGCGATGATTGATTTTATTCACTACTAGGTGCAAATGAGTACGTACCTTTTCGCTATCAGGGAAATACGTATCCCGATGCAGTATGCCAATTGCTTGGTTGGTTTTAAACTCAAGTTTTTCAAGTAGTTTACTTGCTAGTACTGCCCAGTCACTGTCGCTTAACTTATCATTTATCGCAGGAGATAATTTTACGTGATAGCAAGGCTGTTTTACTTTGCTGTTAAGTGATGCGCGTTGATTAAATCTCAAAATTAACGATTCGAGATTTAATTTTGGCTTAATCGCTTCGATAAAATTGCCAAAGACAACTTCAGCTTTTTTAGCTTCAGCAAAAATGTATTTAATTGTTTTGGAAAAACTACTGCTAGAGGCAGCTTTGCCGATCATTATTTATTGCCTGTATAAACAAATTGGCGTTTATAAGAAAACTTCGACCTCTTTGCAGGAAAGCTTCATATTCTTGAGAGATCTCCGTAGAAATCAAAAGACTGTAACTGTCTAAAAGCGGATAATAAAAAGGCATCAGTTTATTTTCCAAGTGTAAAACTCTAATTTCTGACTGCAAAGCCGTAGTTAAGTTTGGTTCTCGCTCTAAAATTTGTCTGACTAAAAGTGTGCCTACTTGGTTTGCCGACATCCCTTTTACTTGTCCTAAGATTCCTAATTCCTTTTTTAAAGAAAGAGGAACTTTGAATCTAAGCTCAACATATTTATCTTGTTCTTTTTGATTCACTCTTCAATTGTTTAAAAAATGTTTAATCGACCATTACCTGAATCTTATAAGACCTCTTTTCATAAAGCAAGTCTGCTCTTGCCACACTTTATATTGCTTGCAATTTTCAAAAAATTTTTTATGTAGTTGATTTTATGATAATACAGTGAAGAGATTATTTCTTATTTATGCCAACACCTTGTCATCATAAAATCTTAAAAAACAGCTATAAAAGTATAGATGTATTATGGTAATCTTTTAAAATATGCTGACACAGTGAAGAGATTATTTCTTATTTGTGTCAGCACCTTGTCATCATAAAAAAAAGACTATTTTTATTACATTTCGTTACACGCCCTTTAAGGTCGAGTAAATTTTGTATAGTTAAAAAGACCGAGACGCTTCAAAAACAAATTAATATGGAACAAGAGAATAAGGTTCAGCTAATCGTTACGCTGGATTTAGGAGCTAGTGCCTCGAAAGGAGCGTATACAATCTATAGTGAGAACGATCGCACATCAAACCAAATCGAGTTCATGACAATGGGATCTGAGATAGCCAAAGTTCCCACCTCGATACTACAGAGTGCGATCGAAATCAACAGCCAAGCAGAAGATGTAGCTTGGATTAAAAGCAAAAGTAAAGATAATGAAGGTATTGCGATTGGAACCTTCGCTAAAAAATACGCTTGCAAAGAGGAGCAAATTGAAAACGTAAAATACGAGTTTGCCGTAGACAAGTGCCTAGCATTTGTAGGGGCGATCGCTTACAAGCACGGGGTAACAGAATTACCAGATATTATGTTCAATCTACTAATTCCTTCAGATGAAAAAGAGAGTGCGGAAGTATTACGTAAAAATATCGCAGCCAAAATTAAAAGTTATTACTTCAAAGATACTCTTGTCAGAGGAAAAATAACTAGCTGTCATATTAATATAGAGGGAACGGGAGGAATTCTTAATAGAATTGGTAATAGAGCTAGCAAGGGTAAAATTGTTGCTTTAATGCTAGGTCATAGGAACTGCTCTTGCTTAGTTTTAGATCGGGGAAATCTCAGCCATAGCTGTATCAGACTAGGATACTTCGACTATTTAAAGAGTATTAGAGAAAATGCTATCGGACAAAAATTTGAAGACTTAGAATACGTAATTCCAAGAATTGAGAAAGAACCAGAACCAAAAATCAGAGATAAATGGCTTAATAGCTTAATCAAGGGAACTCGTAGCAGCAATCAGAAAGAAGAGAAAAAAAAGCTTGAAACAGCAATTGCTAATTCGAGAAAACTGCACTGGACAAAAATAGCGAACTGGTTGGATACGCAAATTCCCGATCGTTTAGATGAAATTTTAATTTTAGGAGGAGCAAGTGGGAGTTTTAGAAAAGAACTATCAGAATATTTGTGGGCAGACTTAAGCTGGTGCGAAGATGTAATTGAGGAATTAAAAACCATCGGCAAATTAAACGAAGAAGACTTGAGTCGATACGTTGATGTTTTTGGTTTACACAAGCAATATTCAAATATAGAGTTTAGCCAGGAGGTGGTTTGTGGGAAATAGAGGTTATAAACAGCTACCAATTACGTATAGAGAAGAAAAATGTATTGGTCGTCTAATTGAGTACCTAAAAGAAGAGGATACCAACTTATCTGAAGAAGTCAGAAATTTATTATGGATTACAAAGGGAGCAGAATATTTATCAGCAATTTGCGCCCCACCAGAAGAAATCAAAAAACACAGATTAGAATCAATAAAGTATTATGCAGCACTTTTAGAAGAGGCTCGAATGTTGCTACAGATCGAAAACTCTACAACAGCAGGAACAGAATCTAATACTAATATAGTTCCGCTGAAAAGTTCGCAAACGATCGCTAAAATAAATCAGTCTAAAGAAGATAAAGCGTTCAAAGATAGCCCAATTGTCCGTAAGAATTCCATAGCCGAATCACTTTCACTATAGGTCAATAAATTATTATGTCAGAATCAGTCAGAGATAAAACGGCCGAAAATAATTCAAACGAGTCGCAAAGCAAAACTAAAAATAGTATATTTTTCATCGGTGGTGAAAAAGGAGGAGTCGGAAAATCATTTATGGCAAGATCTCTTGTCGATTACTTTATTCGTCGGGGGTGGAAAGAATCGTTTTACTTGGTCGAGGGAGATCCAACTATGAAAGATGTAGCGAATATTTTTCCTGATAATTATGAAAAAGTAAGGTTTTCCGACAGTAAATATGCTTGGAGCGAACCAGATATTATTATCGAACGTATCGAAGAAAAGACGGCAGTTGTTAATCTAGCTTCAAATGTGATGCAGCAGTTCGATAGTTGGATTGAGCGTGAAAGAATTTTAAGCCTTAAAAAAAAATACTGCCAGGATATAGTTTACTTTTTCGTTTCAGACGGTTGCTGGAACAGTATGCAATTATTTCTCAGGCAACTCAAAAATTATGATACCAAAGAATTTACTCACTGTTTAGTATTAAACACAGGAAGGCTAACTAATTCGGGAGATTTTAGCTATTTATCTCAGCTATGTCCTGAATTAATTAATGCACTAAAAAAACATCACGTGCCAACAATTTATTTACCTGAACTATCGGCAACCGCACAGTTTATTTGCGATCGCACGAATATGTCTTACGGTAGCCTAAAAAATGCGAAGAAAGAGAAATTAGAAGAGGAATTAGTTCAATTAGTTCCAAATAAAGAGTTGTTAAAGAAAATGAGTAAGCAGATAAGTGGGCTTTCAATTCGCAATAAACTATATAACTATGTTGAAGAAATCGACGAAATATTCCAAAAAATTTTCCCTAATAGTATAGAGAATCCAGAAGGATTAAAAAGCATATATGAAAAACAAAAGGCAAAACTAGCTGAAGGCTACTTACCAGGAAACGATTGATGGATGAATCAGAAATAAAAGAGAGAATAGAGGAATTAGAACAGATTGCCCACAGCGATCTCAACCGTAAGTTAGACAGACTTCTAGCTAAGGAATCTCTAGAGGTTCAACTCGGAGTTCGTGAGACCATAGACACCTGGAATATCGATCCTGAAGACCCCTACTTTATTATCTTAATTCGATGTAAAATTGTGCAAATTATATGCGACGTAACGCCAAATAGAATCAAAGGCTCATTTGAAGCAGGTCTGATAGAAGTTAGACAAGTTTTAGAAGAATATCAAAGATCGCTTTTAGAGATTCAGCGAAGCAGGTTAGAGGAAATTTCCCAGGCTGCCCTTAAACAATCCACTGCCCAACTCAATAAAGCGATCGCTAATATTCTTGAAGATAATAATATTAGCTCTAAAAAAAATCGCTTTTCACCAAGGGTAATTGGAGCAATGGTAACAGCGGGAGGTATGATAACCACCCTAATTATTGGAGCGATTGGAGGTAGGCTATTCGATCGCACTGCGGTAGCGCAAAACTGGAAAAATAATCTTGAAGCAGAAGAGAGAGAGTTTTTAGAATGGGCAAAAAGCTCTGAGGGTCAATTTGCCAAAAACATATTTACCTGGAATGAGGATTTATACAGTAAAACCTGTGCTAAAAAAGCTCAAAATCTAGGCATTACTTTTACTGATGGTTCGTTAGAACAGACAGAAGGATTTTGTGTAATCGATATCGTCCCAGAAAGCCAACGTAAATATCGTCCCAGAAACTAAAATCGATGCAAACTCAAGACTGGAGTAAACTAGCTCTTAGCAAAATAGCAGCCATTGAATTTGACACGAGCGATCGCTGGTATTTACTATCTACGATCGCTCGTTGTTGTCCACAGCAACCAATTTATTATTGGAATTTAGCTTACGAACATTTTCAGTTATATAGTGCGTTCTCAAAGCTTGAACCAACAAAGATCGAGGTGGGTAATAATCCACTAGCAGTTTATCGCCATGTAAACCATCCTGCCATTTTTATTTTAGAAAAATGGCAAGAAATTGACAGACAATTAAGCTTTGAGCTAAAGAACTTCTATTACGAAATTCAAAGTTATCATCAGCAAATATTTATTGTCGATAGTTATCTCGATATTCCTATAAATTTGTATGCAATCGTACAAAATTATAGATTAGGAATTCCTTATTTAAAGGAAATAAGGACAATGATTGGTGCTGCACAAGGTAAAACCATAAAAGATAAAGCGCAAATTGATGAAATTGCCAATACTGCTTTTGGCTTGTGTCGCGGAGAAATTAGCAGATTACTGAAAGAACACCAAAACGATAGTAAAGCTCTTGTTCGGCAGATGGCGCAATACAAAATTTATAAACTAGAGCGACAGGGATTAAAAATTGCGCCTAAACCAGATGTTACCAATGCTGGAGGACTTGAAGCTATTGATGCCGATATTGAAAAAATCAAGGTGTTATTTACATCAGAAGCTAAATATAGAGGATTAAGACCACCAAAAGCTTGTCTGCTAGGAGGAACGCCAGGAACAGGCAAAACATTGATCTCAAAATTAATGGGTAAAAAGCTCAATGCTCAGTTGGTAGCTTGTGACTGGAGCAAATTAATCGATGTCAACTTAGCGCAGTCGCTAGCTAATTTACAGTATGTATTAGATATTGTAGACAACATAGGCAACTGTATTCTCTTTTTTGATGAATTTGAAAAAGCTTATACGGGCTGGGAATCAAAAGAGAATGGTGGTGTATTAGCGAAAATGGCAGGAATACTTCTGACTTGGATGCAAGACCACGAGTCACCTGTAATAATGCTAGCAACCATCAATCACCTACATCTGTTATCACCCGAAATAATCAGGCGTTTTGAATATTTTTGGTTTTTTGATTCCAATCTTCATCGTGGCGCGATGTATGAAGTTTTTTCAATACATATAGCCAAGCATTTTCCCGATTTGGCATCGCCTATACCAGATGTTCTCTGGCACTCAATTTTTTCGCAATACCGTGGCTGTTCTCCTGCGGAGATAGGTAGCGCGGTTTCCAAGACCCATCATGAACTATTTTGTCAAGAAAAACATAAATGTGTCAATCCAGAATTGCTCAAAAATGCTTTGATTGAGCAACGAAAAAACTTTACTCCTGCCTCACATAACAAAGTAGTAGCCGAAGCTATGGCAAAAATTAAAAGAGAATGCCGAACAGCTAGACCAGTTAGGGGGGCTGATACGAGTCGCTTTGCAGTTAAAAGTTACGAGCTACTAGAGCAAAAGCTCCTTTCTGATGCAGAACTTAAAAAGTTGACTGATATCAAATACGAACAATTATATGAAAACAGTATGGAATTTGGAGCTAATGAAGATCTATCTTTTTAATAGTTATAGGCATCGATCGCTATTTATCTTTAGCGGGTAAGGTCTGAGCCTCACGACTCGCTCCTCCCCTAAGATTTAAATCTTACATAATACAATTTAAATCTTGGGCGTTGCATCTTCATGGGATGGTGAAGGCTGACTAGGAGACCTGATTGACTGACAAAAGATGAATCAAAAATGTCCGAAGCAATAACTAATTAGAGATTCAGAGACTTGACAAAGGTGAGGGGGAGTCAGCATTCTGAGATTAGATACCACTCACAATTTCAGAATGCTGTGAAAAAAACTCCCGTCTTTACAATGCCTTGAATCAATGGATGAGTCAACCAGTAGACTGGCTACATCTGTGTCATCTCAAAACCTGTATTTGGATGATAATTGCTTTGATACATACAGGCAGCGTGAATCTAACAAAATGGTCGATGTACATACCCTGTCGAGGTAAATTTGCCCAAAGTAGACAAAGACGTATTCAACGCTGGCTCAATAATCCCCGAATCAACGTCCACCGAATCTATAAATCATTAATTAAGTCGGCTCTGGCGGAGTGGCAAGAAGAGAGTATTTTTTTGACCCTAAATACTTCTTTGTTTTGGGAGGAATATTGCCTGATACGTTTAGCGGTGGTTCATCGCGGTAGAGCGTTACCAGTAGTTTGGAGAGTACTCAAACATGATAGTGCCAGCGTTGCATTTGCCGATTATCGTGAAATGATCCAACAAGCAACAGCTAGACTCCCAGAATCAGCTGAAGTAATACTTTTAGCCGATAGAGGCTTTATTCATACTGAGCTGATGGCGATGTTAACTACTGAGTTAGGATGGCATTATCGTATCCGAATCAAGAGTAATACTTGGATTTGGCGCGGAAATTGGTGTCAGCCCAAAAACTTTCATCTAAACTACGGACAGGCAATTTGCTTACACAATGTACAAATTCACAAAGGCGAATTTTATGGAACGGTTCACGTAATTATTGGTCGTAATAACGTTAACGGTGAGTTGTGGGCGATTATCAGTAATCAAAAAACTACTTTACAGACTTTTGCCGAGTATGGATTACGTTTTGATATTGAGGAAAACTTTCTAGACGATCAATCTGGCGGTTGGAATGTTCAACGTTCGATGATACGCAATGTTTGTGCTTTATCTCGTTTATGGTTCATCTTGGCTGTTGCCACTCTTTATGTAAGCGCACAGGGAGTTGAAGTAGTTGATCGCGGTAAACGACGATGGGTTGATACTCATTGGTTTCGTGGGCAGCGCGTCCGCGTAGATCGTCGTAAGACGACTAGAGGGCATTCGCCCTCGCGCTATTTTCGGATTGGCTGGGATTGGATTAAAGCCTCGCTTCTCAATGGTTGGAAATTAATTAACCGTGTTGTCTTCACCAAAAATCATGACCCCGAACCAGCTATGGCATCTCGCAAACAATACGAACAACACCTTTATCAGCTAGAGTTTAAAGTTCTCACCTATTCTTATAAGATTTCCTAAAGTTTTGTCAGTCAACCAGCTAGGAGACTGGGAGACTGGGAGACTGGGAGGAATTATCGTATAAAATTTGGAATCATCCTTAAACTGTGCAACGCCAAATCTTGCATTATGTAAGATTTTGCCTGAATAGGTAAAGAGTGGAAAGTGATATTTCGTATAAATGTGCTTTTATTGGGGCGTGTCATCAATTATCTTGGAGTTCAAGATTAGTTCTGGCGATCATTTTGAAGAACTAAAGCATTTAGCCTGGAATCAATTAGAGCCAAAATTTAGAGCCACCATTACTGCACTTCTCTCAACAGTACAGCAAGAGAGAGTTAGTCAAGTTGCTCCTGTACTGGAATCTTATCTCAAGCTTAAGCAAAAATATCGCGTAGAAAGTCATAAAAGTATAGTTAGTTACAATTTTAATACAAATATCTTAACTTATTATGCTAAAAACGAATCTGAACATCTCTTCGCTAAAAGATCATTAGAAGGTAAGTGGCAGGATTTAGGCAGCAACATTAGCCAAGATAAAGCGACTTACTTTTTAGAAGTAGCTACCAAAGAAATTGCCAAAATTGCCGAAAACAAACTGAAAAAATCCAATTTTACCCGATGATAATTACTAAATTTTTGACTCGAACTCTTTTTATTTTAATTTTTCTGTCTTTAGCTTTGGTCTTGTTGGAGAGGATTTGCGTGTCTTAGAATATAAAGATAACGATGAAGCTCGATTAGGCTTTTCATTATTTACACATTTAGTTGCAGCAATTGAATGTGCTTGTGAAAGTGCAGGAGTAAAATAATCGTGATTCCAGTTAATAAAATATTGTTGCCAATCTAACTTTCCAGAGGCAATCGCATCGAGAGCATCTTCCATTTCAGCCGTAAAATTACTTTCTATTAACTTGGGAAAGGTTTGAGACTGAAAACGATCGACTGCTAAACCCAATTCTGTAGCGACAAGCTTACCTTTCGATACCCTGACGTAATCTCGCTGTTTTAAAGTTTTGATTGTGGAGCTATATGTGCTAGGGCGACCAATACCATTTTCCTCAAGAATCTGCACGAGTTTACCTTCAGAGTAGCGAGGCAGTGCTTGGGTCATTTTGCCATCCTCATCGGCATCGATCAATTGAAGCATATTTTTTTCTTTTACTGTGGGCAAATCTGTATTTTTACCCATGTCTTTCCAATAACGCGCATAGCCTAAATATTTTACTATTTGTCCCCTTGCCAGCCACAAAACAGAACCAGACTGGGTGATAATCCTGGTTTTCTCGATTTGTGCGCTCTGACATTGACTTGCCATTACTCTACGCCAAATCAGTTCGTAGAGTGCAAAATGATCGGGATCTAATTCTTGCTTCAGCAGGGTTGATGATTTTGTTAAGTCAGTTGGTCGAACTGCTTCGTGAGCTTGTTGAGCATTTTTTTTGCTTTTGAATCGACGTGGTTTTTCGGGCAAGTTTTTCGGGTCTTTCTCCTGTAAATATTCCCTAGCTGCCGTAATGAAATCATCGCTCAAATTAGTAGAATCGGTTCTATGATAAGTGATTATTCCAGACTCAAATAAATGTTGGGCGATTTGCATCGTCTTTTCGGGATTAAACAAAAGTTTTGCACCAGCCGATTGCTGCAAACTTGAAGTTGTAAACGGTGGCGGGGGATTTTTTTTATAGGTTTTAGTCGTTCTACTAATAATTTGATGGGGATTAGACTGAGCGATTTCTATTAATCTCTGTGCTTCGGCTGCTGTCGAGACTCTCGTAGTTTCTACTTTTTGTTCTTCCGTGGCTTCAGTATCGTCTCTTCGTCGGTCATTTCCTTCTTCAACCGCGGGGCTAGCAGATTCGAGCGAATGAAAATAAGCTTTGAAACCTTCGGCATAATCGACCCAAACTGTCCAATAGGGTTCTGACTTGAACTCTTGAATTTTGCGTTCTCTTTGGCAAACTAAATGTAATGTTGGAGCTTGGACGCGACCCGTACTTTTTGCTCCTATATTAAGCCTCCAAAGAAGAGGAGAAAGCGTATATCCGACTTTTTTATCAAGACAGGCTCTGGCTAATGCAGCCCCTACTAGGTTGTCATCTAACTTTCGAGGATTAGCGATCGCTTTATAAATAGCTTTTTCAGTCACCTCATCATAAGTTACTCTTTGATAGTTTTTCAGTTTTAGTTCATCTTTGAGGTGAAATGCGATTGCTTCCCCTTCACGGTCTGGATCGGTCGCTAAAACGACTAAAGAAGCTGATTTGGCTAGTTGCTTTAGCTGTTTGAGATTTTGCTTTGCTTTGCTATTATTAATAGTGTAGCGACAAATTACGCGATCGCCTATAATATCAAAACCAAGTTTACCATCACCATCTTTGGCAAGCTGTCGGACGTGACCAAAACTTGCTCTAACAGTCCAATCTTTATGTAAAAATTTTTGAATCGTTTTGGCTTTTTTCGGAGATTCAACTATTAATAAGTTCGGCATTAGTATTTTTTTTTTTGCTTTAATTATTGTTTGGCTAAAGGTTCCCCTTTAAATTCATCTCTTTTCCCTCCTGGAAACCCCCGCCAAGCCGAGTACGGCTATGGCGGTGGGAGGAAAGGAGGGGCAGCACTTTTAGGGAACATAAGAATATCCATCCTTTTGGTGAATGTGTGTGCAGTATTTGTGATTGATTCTTTGAACCAGTCCGTTTGTTGTAATTCGTCAATCTCAGTAATTTCGGGAATTTCTGAAACTTCGGGTGCATTAGGCAAAGCGATCGCACTTTTTCTAACCCATCGAATTACAGTGTTATGGTTTACTCCTGTTACTCTTTCGCACGATGCGTAGCATCGAAAGCGTCGCTAGAACGAATGCTTCGCATTCCAGTCCGCTTTGCGGACGATGGCGCAACGCGCCGTACTTGGGCGCATACGCCCTGCGCTCGAAAACCTAATCCGTTAACATACATTTTAAGACAATTTTCTTTAATTTCTGAGGAGTAACCAATACTCGTATACTCCTCGATGAACTGGCGATCGCATTCTTTACATTGGTAATTTTGCTTACCTCGACGATGACCATTCTTACGAATTTTAGTTGATTGACAGTTAGGACATTTCATAATCTAATAAATATCAGATCATCCCGCAGGGATGCAACGCCGAATCATTTTCACCATCTAGAGACAATCAACGAGAGTCTGAAACAGAAAAAGTTAGTAAAATATTCGACATCAAAAATTGCGATCGAGATCTAATGTTGAAAATGCTTCTAGAAGTCTAGAAGAATATCATGAAAGACTTCTTGATGATGGCGGAACTTATTTATGTCAGACTAATCACGACGGTGCTACCTATAATCATTACTTTACGCCACATCCATTTAATAACTGGAATCAATTTTGGTCTGTAAGACAAGATTACCGTAGTAGTGGTTCTGTCGATCTTGATAAGATAGTAGATGTTTGGAGAGATAACGGGCTTCCAAATGATTACGTCACTATGTTAAGAGCTAATATAGAAACAGATGGCGAAGTTTCTGGTCAGATAGAAATGGACAATTTAAACATTGCTGATTGGTAAAGGGTGATTATAAATCCCGTTGAGGAGCAATCCCCACAAATAAATTCGGGGGGTTAAAAAAGATGTGCAAAGTACTACTGGACAACTTAAGAAAGGTTCTTTATTTACTTGATGAATATTAATTCTGAAGGAAAATATATCCCTAATGAATATTATTACCAGCCAATAAGTGAATCTATAATTACTAACTGTTACGGCAAAAACATCGAGCAAGCCAAAAACAGAGAATTTGCCTTTAAACTTTTAATGCTCATGGAAGACATATCGCAAGAAGTTTATCTTGCTGGATGGTTAGATGAACTAGAGTATATATTATGGGGCATAGTTGTTGACCCTGAGAGTATTCACGACTATATGGCAATCGAGACAGTTACGCTCATGAATAACTTAGCATCCGAATCAAATAGTTGGTGGTTGTGGAAGAATGACGGAGTATATTTTGTTCCTTTAGATGATTGGATCGGCAATTATTAGCATAAAATTTAGCGCACGCCGAATGATCTACACTCGATTTTGCTATGTAAAGAAAGCAAAATTAAATCTTAAATAATAAGAAATATGACTACTACTACTTAAAAGACTTAAAACTTTTGTTTGTTTATTTTATTTTTCTTCAGCGAAATTAATTTGTTTGTTTATAGATGAAAAATAATTAAATAAACAATTGCTAAAAGTAGTTAATGTATAAAAGCTAAAAAGCCAAAATTAGCTATAAGTTTCGCCTTTATGACAAATGTACCCATATCGCATCAGATAAAATCCGACAGGCGGGGAGAGTCACTCTTTAGACAACTTCTTTGGAAATTCTTGTCTCAAGATAGGTATTACAGAATGCAGTCTCAATCGTTTTTTCTGGTGAGCCATTATATTCTTGATAGCCATGTCTAGAACCCGACCGCAGATATTCTTCTGCTTTTTTTGGTTCAAATTCGTCATTATGACGAATTTGCATTTTTTGGATTTAGAACCTTTACTTTTTCTAAAAAAGTGGGAGAAGTATCACAGTCTTTTTATAGAGTTACAAGAAAAAGTGTCCTGAACCTTCAATAGATGCCAAAAGCTGATCTGTATCAGAATCCCAAATTTCTGTCTTTTCAATCTCTACAGTACCAACATTTCCATAGGGGATACTTTGTGATATTGTGCTGTGAATAGTGTACATACTGTCTCTGACATCGGAGGTGGCAGAAATTGAGATTGTATCCTGACTATTATAGTAGCCTCTTACCTCTATCGCATTACTTGAAGTTGATAAACTATTGAATTTCAGAATAAAAGTATCAGACCCTATTCCACCACTTAATGAATCACTCTTTTCCCCATTGCCGATATAATTCAATCCTACTAAGGTATCATTTCCTCTGTCACCACTTAAATAGTCTGCACCACCACCACCGTCTAGATAGTCATTGCCAAACTTTCCAAGTATAAGATTATCTTCTGGTCCTCCAATAATTCGGTCGTTTGAATTTGTTCCTTGTAAAACTTTTGCCATGTTATTTAATTGTTGTAATGTTTGATTGTCTGCTAAATGAGCATAACCATAGGATTTACCCATAGATTTGCAGGTATTTTATTAACGAAACACTTTGACAAGCGAGTATATTTGTACATTCACCAAGGCCCCAGTATGAAGCTAGGTATTTGATGCCCTACTGGTATACAATCGCTTTTTTAGGATTTGATTTAACGACCTGAAGTAGCTAAATCTGTAAAATTTGCTTTATAGGCGACATTTCTTTGCTTCAATCTACACAAGCTAATGGCTTCCAAAAACTATTAACAAGCTCAGTATTTCTGTAACACATTATTCTGCCCAGAAAGCAGTTTAATGATAGCTTGTGTAGACACAAAGTTATTGATTTCGTCTAAATTACCTACAGACAAAAAAAATCATAGCACAAATAAAAGTCTTCTGGGAGAATTACTATAGTTGCCTATCAAATCCAAAAAAAAGCAAGCACTTCTTTTGAGCCTACTTTTTTTCAAACTGAGTAAACTTGCTGTTTGTTTTTGCGATCGCTATACTAGTCTAATACTTTAATTCGAGTTCCGATCCCGATTTTTTGAAAATTATTTGAGCCATGGCTATAGCTCAAGCAAAGTTAACATTGCTAAAAACTAGCTAAAGTAAAAACAAACGAGACAACAATACTCAATTAGAGTTGCCGTCTCGTTTGCAAAAAAATGAGACAAGTAAGTAAATTTAAGATGCAAAAGATAGAACGAAAACACTTAACATTAAGAACAAGAATCAAACGTCTGACTAGGAAAACAATTTGTTTTTCAAAGTCGTCAAGAATGCACGATATTGTAATTGGCTTATTTATTAATAGATATGAGTTCGATCTAAATATATAAATAAAACTTCCACAGAATTACAACACTACCGTATTATTGAGCCAATTTTTATGTCCGACCTCCATCTCTCTAGCGATTAATCTGGAGTCTACAAAAAATTCTTTGTTTTTAACTTTAACTGGTACAATGCTTTTAGCCATGGTGCTAACCGAAAATTGCACTTGAGAGTGAATCCCTCAAAAAGATTCTAACCTATTAGACAAGGTTATACCCGCCCAAAGGAGCATTGCTGGTAACAACAAAGTTTCACAGCTAGAGGGTAAGTGCCCTTAACAATCGCTTTTTATGAAAAACAAACAAGATCGCGCTGTCTCCCAAGACTGCTCCACTTCGCTTCTTAAACAGCTTGCTGCTGTCACTTTTGCTATTAGTAGTTTAGCTATAATTACTAGCAATTTTAAATACCAGAATAATGTCATAGATCGTTTATCAGCAATATTAAATGTATTTAATGAACCGCTACGAAGTGAGTTACAGGATGAGTTGGCTAATAAATTTTTCAAAACTAACACTCTTGCTCGAAATACCAATAATTTGCTTGCTTTTCCTGGAGCAGAAGGATTTGCTAAGTATACGACAGGAGGAAGAGGCGGAAAAGTAATTTTTGTAGATAATCTGAATGATTCTGGACCAGGCAGTCTTAGAGCAGCTCTTCGAGCATCAGGAGCAAGGACAGTAGTTTTTAGGACTAGTGGAACGATCTCTCTTAAATCAACTATACAAATTAATAATCCTTACATTACTGTTGCTGGTCAGAGCGCACCAGGTGATGGCATTGCAATCAAAACTAATGGATCTTTCAATGGACCAGCAATCAAAATTAGAGCTTCGGAGGTAATTATTCGCCATCTTAGGGTACGTCCTGGTCCGACGAGTCTAGATCCTTACTCAGACAATAATGGTGATGCAATTACCATTACCAAAGGAAACAACATAATCATAGACCACTGTTCGTTGAGTTGGGGCGTAGATGAAACGTTACATACTTGGATGTCACCAAGCAATATTACAATACAAAAAAGTATTATTTCCGAAGCGTTACATGACAGTACTCATCGTGAAGGAAAACATAGCATGGGTGCGCTTTTAGGCAAAAGTAGCGATGGAGTAACTTTATATAAAAATCTTTTTGCACATAATCACGATCGTAATCCTAGAATTACAGGAGATAATTCATTTCATGGACAATATCAGATCGTCAATAATGTTATCTATAACTGGGGAAATTCAGCTACGGTATTCGATCCCAGCCAAAATGGAAAAGTCAATGGAAGTCTCGATGCAAATATAATTGGTAATTTCTATAAGGCTGGACCTAATTCAAATACAAAGAAACCTCAGATTCTGCTAGGAGATGGATCGAAAGTTTATGTCCAAGGTAATATTGGTCCCTATCGTCCAAATAATTCTATGAACGACTGGGATATGGTTGATGGCTTTAATTACTTTAAAACTGGTCAACCGTTTAATATGCCCAATCTTCCTACAGTTTCAGCCCAAAAAGCTTATGACTTAGTATTAGATGAAGCTGGAGCGGTTTTACCTAAACGCGATGCCGTAGATCTAAGAGTCGTAAATGATGTAAAAAATAGAACTGGTAGAATAATCGACCATCCTTATGATGTCGGTGGATGGCCAATACTAGCAAAAGGAGAGATCTTCAAAGACGAAGACTCCGATGGAATGCCAAATTGGTGGGAAGATAAACACGGATTGAATTCCAACAATGCTAGCGACGCTTTGGATGATGCTAACAATGATGGATATACTAATCTAGAAGAGTTTTTGAACCGTAAAGATTAGTTTCTCATAATTTAGATAGTTAACAATTGGGTTGAGGAAGCAATTTCAGCGTTGCCAGTTCATTACTAGTTTTTATTTTTTCCCAGGCTTGAAGATCATGAAGCCTAAGTATTCACATAAACATTTTTCGATGAAACATATATTGACACCGTGTGGACTTTCAGACCGTATCAGAAACAGGTTATAAGTATCACGGCAACCAACGTAAGGCGGGACAAAAAGAAGAATCAGTTCGCGAGCAGCAATCGAGAACTAGGGTTTTTTCTTCTTTTCAAGGTCGGAGTATAAATCTGACCAACTGTCTCGAAGGGCATCAATTGATTTTTGAAGTTCATCAATTTGATTTCTTCTAATAACCATCATCACTCCTTGAATATGAGACTCTGTACCAGCAGCCCCCAAATGTTGATAACGAGAAAGTCTACCTGACTCTTTTTTTGAAGAAAAAATTGGTTCTTTTGCTTGTAATTTATAGTACCAGTAGGCTTTGTACTGACCTCGTGCTTGATAACGAGCCAAATGGCAACCAGTCGGAGCTACTTCTCCTGAAGCGAAGATATCTTTAATCTGTTGTTCCAAGGCAGCAATGGTAGTCAATAATCTTTCAGCACGATTTATTTTGTCTAGTTGGTTTGCCTCTTTAGTTTTGGCAGACATGATTGAAATGGGGTGAGGACAACTAATATAATCTGAGTATTGTTCGCGATTGAGTTTCGCGAACAATACTGTCTCTAGTCTATCTCATCATGAATTTAAGAAAACGTTGTCAAACTGTATTTCAAGCAGGATATCAGTTTGGCTGCAATTCGTTCCGCGCCATAGCACAGGAAAGCAATCTCTCCAAGAGTAGTGTACACCGACTCTATCATCGAATAGTAAATCGAAATCAACATCCAGAATCTTCTTTATGGGAAAGTCCAGAAGGACAGGAATGGCTTCGTCTATTGGTCTTGGCTAGTATTTTTATCTTTGCTCTCCAAGGAGGAATTGGTTGTGAGAGACTTTCAAGATTTTTTCATTTACTACGTTTACAGCGTCATATTGGAGTTTCACCTACAGCATTACGCAGCTTACGCGCCCGAATGGAATCAGCCATAATGGAATATCAACAACAGCAAAATGAAGTGATAAGCCAAATCTCGTCCGATGTAGAAGTTTGTTTAGCAGCAGATGAAACCTTTTTTGAGAGGGTAATTCTGGTAATGCTGGATTTACCTTCAGGCTATATCTTCGTAGAAGAAATAGCAGAAGACTGTCAGTATCAGACTTGGCAGCAAAGAGTTAGTCAGGTTTTTCAACCGCTAGGTTTGAGAATTAAATATTTAGTCAGTGACCGAGCCAAAGCCATCATCAAACTAGCTTTGAACGATCTAGGTACTAATTCAATTTCTGATTTATTTCATGTGCTGTATGACTTAAATCGAAGCATTGGCTTTGAGCTTAATTGTTTGAGTACTCGACTAGAAAAACAGATTTCAAGAGCTTTGCTTAATCAGAGTAAACCAGAAATTATCAAAGAACTTGAGCTTAAAAAGCTAATACTACAGAAATCTAAAGTTACCTATAATCATTGCTGTTACAGTATTAGCACTTGTTTGCATCCGTTCGACATCAACTATAATACAGTCAAAACTACCAAAATAGTCGAATTTGAGCTTGAAGATATTCAAGCCACTCTTCAAAATATCTATACCACTCACAAATTACAAGATCCTCGCAATGGTATTAGAAAACTAAAAAATCAAATTCAATCACTATCGGCAATCATTAATATTTGGTGGTTTTGGGTTGACCAATGTTTAGCTCAAAGCCTTTATGAGCCAGATGTTATTCTCTGGGTTCGAGAGTATCTCCTTCCAGTCATTTACTGGCAACAGCAAGCTTTCAGAACTAAAAATCCTCATTTAAGACAAGACTATCAAGCTGCCAACATCAAAGCTAACCAGATTTTTGAACAACATCCATTCACTCAGAATTTAAATCAATCAGACCGAGAACAATGGTGGAATTGGGCGATTTGGATAGTCAGTAAGTTTCAACGCTCATCCTCTGCTGTCGAAGGGCGTAACGGCTATTTGTCTCAAATTCATGGATTACGACGAGGATTATCCTCTAAAAGATTAAAAGTCGCCACGGTTATTCATAACTTTGCCCTGAAACGAAATGATGGTAGCACTGCTGCATCAAGACTTTTTGGTCAGCAGTTTCCTGACTTATTTGAATATCTGGTTGAAAATATTGGTGAATTGCCTCAGCCAAGAAAGTCCAGAAAATCATCCAAACCTAAAACCTTTACCCTGCCTACTGTCCCGTCTTAAGTTGGTTGTCAGTAAAACTTATGGATCGTGCTGTGGATAGCTGAGTAGAAGTACTCAGATAATAAGTTGGACTTATATTTAGGGGTAGAACTAACGAAGATACTGAATAGTTCGATTACGGCTACTTTAGATATCACTGACGACAATATACGTAAGGTACAAAAGCTATCACGCCACGCTAATATCAACACTCTAATGACTTACGACGATAACAGGGTTAACTATCAAGAGGAAGTTACTCAGATATTAGATGATTTAGTTTAAAGGGCGATCGCTAATTATTGAAAAATGAATCGCTGTATTGATTGCACAGCATAAGTTTCAACGACAGGCTGCACCATATCGCACGAACCTTCTATTACCGCCTAAATACAGCCAAATTAGATATTATAAATTGCACGAGTATCGCTTAAATGCACAACATTAAGGTTTACTCGTACTTTTGTACTAATCAATAGTAAAATAGATAGATTCGATACATGACAATAGATTTTAGTAGGTTAAGGGTTGAGAAATTGATAGTACATGAGATTCCCAGAAAAGCAGAAGATAGCAATCTACGACCGATACTAAGCACAATTGAAACTAAATTATCCTCTGAAGAAAAAAGATACTTTACCCGTAAAATAACAGATAATTTATCATTAGCTTCTTTGTCTGCAAAATTTAGGGCTGAAGCTGAGTCACCTGTTCCAGAACTAATAGTTAAAGATTTTTTTCACTCCGAGAATGAAAATAACTTCGTTGAGATGTCGCAAAAAATGGCTAATTATCTGTATGAATGTCAGACTCGCGTAAACTCACCAGGACTATTAGCAGTTATAAAAGTTTTAGTTGTGGGAAAACCTGGATTAGTAATTCTCAAATTAGAGAAAGAAGAGGGGATTCGCATAGAACAAACTGAAAGCAATGGAGAAGTAACTTTTGACGTTGAATATGTTGACAATATATTGCTTTCACAAAAGAGTAGAGTATTTAAAGCAGGGCTTTTTTATTCAGAAGTCGAAGATGCAAATTTTGATAATGTAGGCATTTATGTTAGTGACAATCAAAATACTAAATACTCTAAAAATCAAGTAGCAAGCTTTTTTCTAGAAGATTTTTTAGGTTGCAAACTTAGAGAAAATCCTAATGTTTTAACTCAGAAGTTTTATCAAGAAACTGGCTTTTTTATTGATAACTATGTCGAAAATCCAGAAGAGAAAGCAACTTATTATCTTGGTCTTTTCGCTGAAATAAGAAGCGGAGACAACTATATATCACCTGAAACCTTTAGTGATAAATATGTAGATCGCTCGAAAAAGCATAATTACTTAAAACATTTGCATGAAGCTGGAGTACCGACAAATGAATTTCAAAAAAATACTGAGCTTATAAGAGATTCCCCTAAACTTCAAATTGTGCTTGATAGTGGAATTATGATTATATCGCCATCGGGAGCTTACCAAGAAAACCTAAAACTTTCAGGTCATGGTGATGGTAATGTTCATATAGAGATAGACGATCGATTAAAACGATTTAAAGGAAAATGATTGGTAGTTTTGATTCTAATACTGAAGCCTTAAAACAAAGATATGCTCAAGAAAGGTCTGAATACCAGAAGTTTGCCGATCATATAAAAAGTATCTTAGCTAAGACTACTCGCAAAAGAAAAGTTGTCTGTACTATTGATGCTCGTGCCAAAGAAGTAGATAGCTTTGTAAAAAAAGCTTTAGTTAAAAACTATTTATACGATGACATAAATGACAAAGCTGGAGTCAGAGTAATTGTAACCTACCAAGAAGATTTGCCAGCCATAGATAAAATAGTTCGCGCTCTTTTTGATGTTGTCGATTCAGAGAAAAAGTTAGATAACCTTGAATCTAATGAACTAGGGTACAACGGAATTCATTTTGAAGTTAAGTTAAAACAAAGCTATATTGAGTCAATTTCTGGGCAGTACAATAATATGATTTGTGAAATACAATTACATACACAAGCTCAAAATCTCTGGTCAACTGTTTCACACAAACTCTTATATAAAGCAAAACATCAGCTTCCAACAGAAATACAGCGAGAGATATATCATTTATCTGCTCTAACGGGAATATTTGATAATACGGTGAAAAATGTCAAAAAAGATCTATTTTCTAATTCTTCAGAAGCAAAAATACTGTCTATTTTAGAAAAAAACTATTATCGCTTTAGAGGATGCCAATCATTTAATAAAGAACTTTCTATAGAAATAATTCAAGTACTCCAAGAATTACTAAATAAAGAAGAGAAAGTAAAATTAGAAGACATCATAAATAATTTTGTTTCAGAAAAAGAAGATAAGTTAGAAGAGTTTTTAAATTATTATATTGAAGATGATTGTTATAGTTTATTGCTCTCTCAACCTGAAATACTATTAATTTTAGAAAGGCTTGAAAACAATAAATTTTCCTTGAGAGATAAATGGATAGAAAAAATACTACCATTTAAAATGCTTCAGGATATAGCTATTGCTTGGGGTCAATCTTATAGAGATTAATACCTGCTAAATATTCTTTAAAATTTTATTAGTCTCTGCCAATCTTTTATAGTCATTTTTAACTAGCTTTATCCAGACTAAACAAATTGCCAAAGCACCACAACCAAAAAATATAATACTGAAAATAGTTATTAATACTCTAGTATCGTTTTCTATTTGAGAACACCTAACCCAGACAAATATAGGAATAATGACTGATAGCAAAACGCAATTTAAACTCCAAGCTCTAATAATTCTTAGCCTGCTTCTACCGTAAATGAATAGTGAAACTATACGTTCGTTGGCACATTGATAAACATAAGTTTTAGCGTCATGGTATTCATTGTTACTAGCAAATTGTTTGAGACGTAGTTTTTTACTCCAATTGCTATATATCAGGTCTGCAAAGCGATCGATTACAATTCCTAGCAAATAGATTATCGACAATAATGGAATCAAAATTGTTGAAGACGTTAATTTGTCCCAAAGAATCCATTCATATCCAAAGACACTCATTATAACTAGCATTAAAGCCGCTAATGTTCCTACACCGATGACTATAAGCTCGACAAACAAACTTGTTGTACTCATTCAATAGCTTGCAGTTGCACTCATTAACCTACCCAATATACTCCATGTTAAATTTTTTGTCTTAGCGATCGCTCCATCACTTTAAGCACTCAAATCGGTGTTTGTTTAGCAACGGGGAAATTTTGGTCGGTAAGGAAATTCAAAGTGCTGAAAGCCTTATTTTGAAACCTGTATACATCAATGGTTTGAATGAGATGTGGCATGATTTCGCACGTATCTCGGCTCTCTCCCCCTTTATTCTCCGCCTACAGGCGATCGCCATATTTTTAGAGAGATATTTATTCTGACTCTTCAAATTCCCCCAAGGTGTCATCAAATTTGTCAATGATGTCTAGCAGTCCCGATACGACTCGTTTGAAGATTTTTTTGCGCTCTAGTAATTTGGGCTTTGAAGTGCAGGCACTCAGTACTGTCTCTCTCAATGGCTCTTTCCCTGAAAATTTATAGTCAGCAATCATGCGATTGACTGCATCCTCATGGAGATTTTCTGTCTCGCATAGGTGCTTAATTGCTGCTCTTCTTTCGCGATACCAGAAGTCTCTAAATACGCTTTCAATCTCGGTTTCTGGTTCGATAGTAGGTATCTGAGTATCGATAAATTTCTCGATAATATCTTTTTTATTGCGTAGCTGTACCTCCTTATCTAATTCGTGGAGAATTGACGCTTTTTGCTGCTGGTACTCTTTTGCCGAACATTTATCCTTGTTTGCCTGTTGCAGTTTTGCTAGTAGCTTGAGAATATATGCTACGTTGATATCGTCTCGCTGAATTAGCTCTAGCTCAAAATCTACTTCATCGATCGGCGATTGGGGTTCTTCATCATTTTGGGTTCTGGTGCGATCGTGAATATCTAAATATTTGCTCTTGTAATCTTCAAAGGTTTGTTCGTCTATATTCAGAGCCGAAAAATCAAATTCGGTGAAGGATTTACTAACATTGAGCAAGCGAATTAGATTGCGGAAGGCTGTAACGAACTCAACTTGGTCGTCTTCACTAATTAGTTTATTGACATCGTTGGGTATGGGGGCGATCGCTCTTAGTTCTCGCACTCCTTCGTTAAATTTGGCGACGTAATGTTCGTAGGGTTCGATAAATATTACTTCGTTGGCGTTAGCATTAGAAAAAAGAGCAATAGCTTTATCAGTATTGTCTTTGAGGTTGCGGAAACAAACTATATTTCCTTGAGATTTGAGTTCCCCCAAAATGCGGTTGGTGCGGGAATATGCCTGAATCAAACCGTGATACTGGAGGTTTTTATCGACATAGAGGGTATTGATTTTTTTGACATCAAACCCCGTAAGGAACATATTAACCACTAATAAGATATCAGCGCGGTCTTTATCATGGAAGTTTTCGCGATCGCGATCTTTCAGTCTTTTAGAAATATCTTTGTAGTAAGTATAAAAAGCCTGACTATCTTTGGCAGAATGCTGAGTCTGATACATCTGGTTATAGTCGGCGATAAACTCATTTAGTTTGTCACGGCTATGACTGCGACTGCTGGAATCGGTTTGGATATTAAAATCGGGTTCGCCGATTAAGCCGTTAGCATCTCCGTCAGCTTTGTTGTCGCTGGGGGTAAAAATTGTCACGACTCGCAGGTCGTGTAAGCCCTGGCGTTGTTTTTGTTTGAAGGTTTGGTAATAGGTAATCAAGTTCTCGACATTACCGACACAGAGTATGGCAGAGAACTTCTTACCATTGGTTTTGCGATCGTGATGGGCAATAATCCAATCGACAATAAGAGAGATCCGTTCGGGATTAGCAAAGAATTCGCGGTCTAACTTTGGTTCGGTAATTAAACTACCGTCTTGACGTTTGATTTTTCCCCAATACTCCACAGAAAACTTAAGCACATTTTCATCAGCGATTGCATTGGTAATGACATATTCATGCAGACGTTCTTGAAATAAATCTACAGTAGTGCGTTTGCCATGCTCGTTACTTACCGCATTCTCGGCTAAGATGGGCGTTCCTGTAAAGCCAAACATTTGCGCCTGGGAAAAGAAATTAACGATCTTTTTGTGGGTTTCGCCAAATTGAGAACGGTGACATTCATCAAAGATAAAAACAATTCGCTTATTTCTTAATGCCTCCATCGCGGTTTCATGACGGGGTTTTTTGATAGCGGTATTGAGTTTTTGAATTGTGGTCACGATCAGGGGATTATCCCCAGTCATCTGACTAACTAATTGTTTGGTGTTGTTGGTAGTGTCTACGCAGTTGGGACTAAAATAATTAAATTCTTTGCTGGTTTGGTAATCGATATCGGCGCGATCTACTACAAACATCACTTTATGCACCTGGGGTAGCTTAGTGAGGATTTGGGCAGCTTTAAAGCTAGTTAGAGTTTTACCCGAACCCGTAGTGTGCCAGATATAGCCATTTTTATTGGTATTTTTGACCCGTTCGATAATCGCCTCTACTGCATGGTATTGATAGGGGCGCAATACCATCAGCACTTTATCGGATTCGTGGAGAACGATATATTTACAAATCATCTTGGAGACATGGCACTTCTCCAAAAAGCAGTCGGCAAAGTCTTCTAATTGGGTAATTAGGTTATTTTCTTCATCCGACCAATAAAAAGTTTGTTTGAATTCTTGTTTGCGGTTGTTGGCGTAGTAGCGCGTATTTACCCCATTAGAAATAACAAAGATTTGGATATATTGAAACAGCCCGAATTCTGCACCGTAGGAATGACGGTGATAGCGGTTGATTTGGTTAAAGGCTTCCTTGAGTTTCAGCCCTCGGCGTTTGAGTTCGATTTGCACCAGGGGCAAACCATTAATCAGTAGGGTTACGTCGTAGCGGTTTTTATATTTGCCCTGGTTGGTAACTTGGTGGGTAACTTGATACTGGTTTTGACACCAATGTTCGGTATTGAGAAATTCTAAATAGAAGGTAGTGCCATCATCGCGGGTTAGTTCCATCTTGTCCCGCAGACGTTTAGCGCGATCGAATACGTTACCTTTATCCAGATGATTTAGAATGCCAGCAAATTCGCGATCGCTAAATTGGGTTTTATTGTGTTTTTCTAGCTGGATTTTGAGATTGGCTTTAAGTTCTTGGCTATCTCTAATTTGTACCGATTCGTAACCCAAACCAGTCAGGCGTTGAATTAAATCTCGTTCTAGTTCTTGTTCGGATTGGGTCATAACTGGTGAATCTGTAAAAATAGCTTATAAATCCCTACTTTTACTAGATTACCCAGAAAGTTTAGCTTATTTGACTGGGAAACGCTTTAAATTGCATTATTTGCGTTCATGTCCTCCCACAGTTGGGATCGGGACAGAGTTTTGTCGGGGTCATTAGCTTTCTTTTCTAAGGCTTCAACAAATTGGAAGACTTGCTATTGTTGTTCTGGGGGCAATTGTCGTATTTTGGCGATCGCTGTTTCTAGATTAGGCATGGTCTGTTATTTTTCTAGGTTTGCAGAATTGTATCGATCCTTTGTTTGAGCGTGGGTATCTCTTGTTCAATTATTTGCCAGACGATTTTTAGATCTACTCGAAAATATTCATGAACTAGCAAATTACGAAAGTCGATTATGTCCCTCCAGTTTATTTCTGAATGTTTTTCTCTAGTTTCAATTGACATAGACCGCGCTGCTTCGCCAATTATTTGTAGTTGTAGCAGAGTCCAACCGTGGATAAGTTCGTTACCCAAAAATTCTGCTTTACCTCTAACCGTATATTTTTCAATGTTAGCAATTGCTTCAGAGATATCTTGCATTCGTTCTCGGTCGTTTCTCATAGGTTGAGAGATTCGGCTAAGACTCGATCGCGGATTCGGCTTTTTAACCCTGCTGGTGTTAAGACATCTACTTTGATGTTCAAAAACTCTTCAAGATCTCTAATGAGACGTACAGGAAACCAAGGGCTAATTTTATCTAAGTCATAGTCTACTAATAAGTCGAGATCGCTGTTTTGGTCTGCTTCTCCTCTGGCAACCGAGCCAAATATTCTCACGTTAAAAGCTCCATGCTGGGCTGCAATTTCTTTGATTTTTGCTTTAATCTCTGGGGTCAAATCATCGAGAGTCATGGCTATATTTTAAGAACGCTAAATTGATTTTAACGATAATTTTCCAGACATCTTGGATAATGCGATCGTTTACCTAGTCCCGCTACGTCGGGATGCTGCGTGATGCGTAGCGAATCCTTTAGGGCTTCGCAGTGCAAGCTTGATAATGGCTTTACTCCTCCTCTAGCAATCCTTGTTCGTCAAGATATGTTTGTAGTCGAATCTCATAATCCTCATAGTACAATTCGTACAGGGCTTGGCTATAAAGTAACTTTCCTTCATAGGGATATTCTTCGTCTAACAAGTCATTGAATTCTGGATTATCGTCGTATCTAATTTGCTCTTCTTCTGTTTCAGATTCCCGATTGAGCCTCTCTAATTCAAAACTAAAAAATGAAGAAATTAGGTAACGAGATAGACTTTCCGTAATCTCTTTTAAAAGTCGTGATAAATCTCGATCGTTGATTAGCTCTTTAGGAATACATTTGCCATGAGATAAATCACCTCTAGCATTTCTAACATTATTGATATGTAATCCAATTTTGGCGAGCGAGCTTGAAAAATCCCTTTCATACACGTCGTCATTTTTTTGAAGAAGTTGTGTTGTTTGTCTAATAAGTTTATCCGTTCTCAAGGAATTTAATGAGTCTGGGGAAACCGAATCAATTTGAGTGATTATAGTTTTACAAATACTTTGAAGTAACGAATTGCAACAGTCTGAACTTATTCCTGTATGCAAATCTTCGTGGTAAGTTTCAATCGCACTTATAAATTCAGCAAATGCACCATAATACTTAAAGTCAGGAAATTCTTTAAAATGTCTCTTTACTAAAGTTTCTAGGCTTTCCATATCAACAATTAAACAAACATCTTTTGTAACAGTACTTTTTTAAACTCCTCCAGCTTTTCTATTTGCAACGCCACAGCTTCAATTTTTTTGTCAATTGAGGTTGAGAAATTAACTATTTTATTTTGCTCTTTTAAACAAGGAATATCAATTAAAAAGCCTAAAAAGCTATCAGCATGAATACGCTTTGCCTTGCGACTTCCATCAGCTTTATCTCCCAATTGTTTATAAAAGTCTCTTTGCATAATTCTTTGTAACAAAAAAAATGCAGAATAACCTTCTTTTATATCGAAGCAGGGAAGATCTACTGTGCTTTCAAAACCATCTAATTCATTAGGAACTACTCCAAAAGCGCAATTCAAAAAATCTAGCTTACTATAAATAAATTGACCTGCCTTCCGAATATAATATTGAGTATTGGAACTACCTTCTCCCTCTTTATAAAATACGCCCTTTCCCCAAAGTTTAACTGTAATTTTTTTGGCTTTATCTCCTGTACTTCCCTTAATCCGACTTTCAACGAAAATATCACTCAATTTTCTCTTTTTCCAATCAGGAAAGGGTTTGCCGTCGTCTTGTATGAAGCGGATTTGTTGGGAGAATATTTTTTGCATCACTCCCTTTTTATAGGTTTCTAATAGTTCGTGTTTGCGACGGAGTTGGCTTATGCGTAGGGCAACGCTATCCAGAAAACTAGCAATTTTTTCCTGTTCTTCAACCTTTGGAAGAGTTATTTTTAACTCAGCGAAACTTTGTTGTCCAAGCGTTTTATTTCTTCCTGCTCCTCCTGGTGAAGCTAGCTCTAATAAATTCTTTCCTCGACTTCTTAAGAAAAAAAGTAATACAAATCTTAGATTTACTCTATTATTTTTAGTTAAAAACATTAAAAAGCGATGAGATGCAATAAACCCTTCCTCATCACTACTTGTCAATGCAACGGCTTGTTCCCAAGCAAACACAATATTGACAACAAAAGCTTTAGGATGAACCCAAAATACTCTTTTATTGCCCAAAGCTTTACCTGTTACAGCATCTTTATGAAAGATACCTTTCCCATGAGATCTTATTCCAATTTGTTTGTACTCTATATCCAGTTGAACATCAACAGGATCGACATGACGGACTAAAAAACTATCAATTCTATTAGTTTCCCAATCGCCCTTAAACTCGGAAAACCGCAACTCAGGAACTAACTTCTTAACTTTCTTCTTCATGCAGAGTATAAAACCTTTTCTCTTTCCCTATAAAACCTAATACTTATAGCCAAACCAATAACTAAACAGGCGATTCTATTCCCAATTCGTCACAAAAACCCCTGATAGTTTCATCGGTTGCCACCATGTCGAGATCTAACTGCTTCAACTCCCGCGCCACTGCTGTTAAATCAATGGGTGCTTCTTCTTCAAAAGTATCTACATAGCGGGGAATGTTTAAGTTAAAATCATTTTCCTCTATTTCTGCTAAATCTGCCCGATAGCTGTATTTATCTTCTTCTAATCGTTCCCGATAGGTAGTAACAATCTTGGTAATATCCTGGGGACGGAGATAGTTCTGATTCTTGGCTTTTTCAAAATGTGCGCTGGCATCGATAAATAAAATATCTTCTGGCTGTTCCCGACACTTCTTAAATACCAAAATACAAGTCGGGATACTCGTGCCGTAGAAAATATTGGCAGGTAAACCAATTACCGCATCTAACCAATTGCGTTCTTTAATTAGATAGGTGCGTATATGTGCCTCGGCTGCCCCGCGAAATAAAACTCCGTGGGGTAAGACTACCGCCATCGCGCCATTATCATCGAGGTGGTGGATCATGTGCTGGACAAAGGCGAAATCTGCTTTAGATTTGGGGGCTAGCTTGCCGTATTGACTAAAGCGATCGTCCGATTCAAATAGCCTGTTAGCACTCCACTTAGCCGAAAAAGGCGGATTGGCGACAACTGCCTCAAACCGCATTCCCTCGTGTTGGGGATTTTCTAACGTATCCTCTTGTTTGAGGTCAAAATTACGATAATGTACCCCGTGTAAAATCATGTTCATTCGCGCCAGGTTATAGGTAGTACGGTTCATTTCCTGCCCGTAATAGTGTGCCACCTCTTTTACTTCTCTAGCTACCCGTAATAATAACGAACCCGATCCGCAGGTAGGATCGTAAACCGACTTAAGCCGATCCTTCCCCGTGGTGACAATCTTCGCCAACACTTCCGAAACCTGTTGGGGGGTATAAAATTCTCCTGCCTTTTTCCCCGCACCGCTAGCAAACTGACCGATGAGGTATTCATAGGCATCCCCCAAAACATCGCTTTCGGTATCCTCCAAGCGAAAGTCAATTTTATCTAGATGCACCAAAATCTTAGCTATCAAAGCATTCTTCGCCTTGGGAGTCCGCCCCAACTTAGATGAAGTCAGATCCAAATCTTCAAATAAGCGATCGAAATCGTCCTCGCTTTCTTTTCCCATAGTCGATCGCTCGATATTGGCTAAAACCTGGGTCAAATCGTCCAGAATGAAAGTCGAACCCTGTTCCAATTCAAGATCGCTAATTTCCTCCCCATCTGTCTTATTCCCCAAGGCTCGCTTTGCCAGAGAACTAAATAATTCCGATGGCTTGAGAAAATAACCTAACTGAGCAATCGACTCTTCGGCGATCGCCTCTAAATATTCTTGTCCCTCTTCAGAATTCTCATCAATCTCTAGAAAATCAATCTCATCCTCTGCCAAAATCTCATTGGCATAAAGATACAAACGCTCCGATAGATATTTATAGAAAATGAACCCCAGACAGTAATCCCGAAACTCGTCGGCATTCATCTTCCCCCGCAACGAATCGGCAATATTCCAAAGCTGGGTTTCTAATTGTTTCTTTTGGTCGTTGGTCATTTATCTTCGCATTCTGGCGATCGCGATCGCTACTGATATACATTGTCCAGACCACAGTATAAAGCCTATATTTGAGATACGTGCGAAATAGGATGCGATGTTAAGCAATATTAGTTTTCGCTGAATTTTTCTCAACGGGGTTTATTGCTAGGAGGTTGAGCTTGTTTGTAGAAGTACCAATAAAAATCTTTCCATCCTTAAAGAGTTAACCAACAATCCCAGCAGTTTCATCCGCTTCTTAGTTGCCGACTATCCCAATTCAAACCTTCTGCTAGAGTAACTAGCCAGTGACGATGAGAAAGCTGTAAGATGTTGGCGATCGCTAATCAGAAAAGTGTTGAAAAATGTTTTTGAAGAAATATTGCTCGAACTGTTGAGAGATCTAGCTCCTTACTTTGGCTTCGGCTATATTATTTTCTGACAGATTTTCTCGGTCTACCACCTTTCGCGCCGTTAGCTCTTGATGCTGCCTTCTTTTTCTCCGAAGTAGACGAACCACCTTTGCTTGCTATCTGTTTCATCCACATATTGCTTCCAAAAATGCCTAAGAGCAAACCCTGAATACTTAAATCTATATCAGGCTCGTCCCACCTTAACCCCTTGCCCGTATCACTTATAACCTGTTTCTAGAGGAGAGAAAAGAATTTTAATCTTTGCTCCAACTGAAGCAAGGAAAACGATAGTCATTTCTAAGATCGTCGCTGATGCCGTAAGTCGCCAGAAACAAGTTTTGTTTGTTGTTCATCGAGAAATTTTAATTGCTCAAACAGCTAAAAAATCAGACGTATTGGTTGGGCGAAGAAGCAAGCAATGAAATATATTGAAGAAAGATGTGGAGTAAGTTTATATGTCTGGTGGTAGTTACGATTATCTATATTGCGTGGTTCATTCAGGAGACTCTTTGGAGCTTCTTGTAGAAAAATTAGAAATGCTAGAGAGGATGTGTAATCGCTTAAAAGAACTGCCAAATGCTGAATCTGCTAGACAAGAGAGCGTGGCAGTTTTGCACGAGGTCAAGGACTATATTAGATTGCAAGAAGCAATCGAAGATTCGATATTAATAAAAATTCAGAATCTAGCGCGGACGCATTCGCGTCCCAGTCGTCGTAAGACGACGATCTGCGCTTGTTGCGCTGCTTTGGCAAGTACTAGAATATTACGATTCTTACGATTGTGAAATTGAAGATGTCAAAAAAGCGATCAAAGATTTTAACCATAAGCCGTAAGGCTTGCTGGGTGTAGGGCAAATCTAAAAAAAAGGGAAAGCTGACAATTCAATGTGACGAACTCTAGTCATTTATGGACAATAAGGGCAATAAACAATGGGTTTGGTTAGCCTTAGATGCAAATACCAGAGAGATTGTTGGAGTTGACAAAAGCGATCGCTTCAACGCTTTAAAGTCGTGTGGGGAATTCGGGTTCAAGAGAAATGACTTTATCGATAGAGCGGTAAGTTGTACCTTTGGAGTTGTAAAGTTAAGTTTAAGGGCGATCACCAGTTATAATAATTATAGCAATCGCTTTTGTTTCCTTTGTTTGTTTATTTGATTTTGATTATGGAAGACTATTACTGCCATGATGACTATTTCGACGAACTCGATGATGGAGAAGACTATTGCTATGACGAAGATAACGAAGATGATAAAGATGATGAGGGTTATATTCCGCCTTTAGCACGTTCTATTTACTTCAACGATTGGAAAATATACGAACTAGTAGTTAGAAAAAACTTTTATACAGCTATAGCTTCGAGTAATGTACTCATTGCTGACATAGATTGTGGTAACAATGTAAAAGAACATTTGAAGGTGCTGCGTAAGTTTGTCAATGCAAACGATGCTTGTTTTTATGTCTACAAAACCAAAAATGGGATGCGTTACATTCAAACCGACTGTATGTATACAAATGTCAACAGAAGCGCAATCGAAGTTTTAAAGTTTTTAGGAAGCGATTGCAAATATATTGACTTCTGTAGGCAAGATGGACGTTTTATGGCGCGAGTTACGCCAAAATTAGATAGCAATGCTATGGAGGCTTACTATCATCGTGCTGTGCTGAACCAACCGCGAAACTGTCGAACCTGTAGCAAAATAGGTATATACAAAACCTCAACAACTACCGAAATAATTGATGAAAAAGTATTTTCACTATGTAATAGACACGATTTATTGTGCAATGTAGAAGAGGTAGATTTGCCTCTTCTGTAGTTTGGTTCTCAATTAAAGACAGTTTTTCTAGATTAGTAGTAAATTTGTAGGTAATAGGGTTATAAACAATCCCATTTATCAAATCTTTTTTTTTGAAGCAATCACGTAGAAGCAATAGGATAGCCTTTCGCTACCTTAAATAGTTGTAAGCTCAAGGAAACTTGTAGTTTAATCAAGATGGCAAAACCCTTTAATGTATCAGTTAAACAGTTAACAATTACTCAACTTGAAGCTTTAGAGAAGTTAAAGTCTTTATTTCTACATAACTTAATTATTAATATCCAATCAAAAAGCAGAACATGAGTCAACCCTAACTGAATCGGCATTTGAATTCTATCAAAGGATTCGTGGCTACTGGGGTGTCGAGAATAAAGTCCATTATGTTCGTGATGTTACTCAAGAAGAAGATAAGTCGAGAATCCGCACCACACCCTTACCTCAAATTTTAGCGATCGCCAGAAATTTGGCTCTTAATTTATACCGAGATTCTGGTTTTTCTAATATGGCTCAAGCAAAACGTCTATGCCAATTTAATTTGGATCTTCTTTTAGATCTTTTTAGAATGAAATAGCCCTGACTCATAGCGACCAAGAAAGTGCCAATAATCGCGCTCTGACAAATTCAGGATCATTAGACCAGTCATGGGAATCGTCGGAGTAATAGGGTTCATCAAGTTGACAATGATAGCTGACGGGGTGACAGCCCTGCTAAACGATACTCTGTATAAGTTTCATAGCTTGAAGACCTCGGAGGTAAAATGGGAGTTTATTGATAGCTGTTTTCATTAATTTTTCGACCCACCCCCAGCATATATCCATGCTTAATATCCAAGTAGTGCCATATAATCCCGTCCAAAAATAACTATGCCTGGGTCGATTTTGATTTTCAATTTTTAGTCTATTAATATATTCTTGATATCCAGTATTTCTAATTTTTAGTCCTGTTAAACAACTTGCGGTATAAGCAATCGCTATCAACAAAATAAGATTAGTAAGACGTTGTTGATTCGCTTGAGAGCTTTCGAGATTATAACCTCCTGATTTACAATCACGAAACATAGCTTCTATTCCTCCACGAGATGCAAATATCTTGATAACTTCCTCTTTATTCGTTAAATTCGTAAGCAAATACCAAGGGTTGGGTAATTGTTTATTATTATATTTTCTTTGCCAATAAACTACTAAATTAAATCTATCTCTTCTCTTCTCTTCTGTCACCAAAACTTGAGGGTATAAAACTCTCGAACCTGGTTTAATCTCTAAAGAATCAAGAGATTGATATTTCTGGTAACGAGGTTGAAATTTAGTACTTTTATTTAATCGCAAAATAAAATCTATATTCTTTTTAGTAAGCCAGAGCGCAAAAGCTGTACTCCTGTATTCTCTATCCCCTATCACTACTAGCCTATGCACTTTCAACAAACGAAGTACTGGTCTAATTGTCGCCATTTGTTCGTAAAAATTACTGCTACCTTTCTTCGACAAAAGTAACCAATAAATTGGTAAAGCTCGCTTTTTCCAAATTACACTAGCCATTGAAATATTATTATTTTTCCATTGTGTTCTATCAATCGTGATTATTAAGCGATCGCCTTTTTTAAACTGAGTTGCAATTATCTTTTTTATTAAGGGAAACCAAAGCAATGGTAAGCTTAATCCAGGAAGAATTAAAAATCTTTGTATCTTCTTCCTTCTACTCTCGCATTTGATTGGATAAGGGAAACTAGATGCTAATCTTTCAATTCTAACCTGTCGATGGGCTTGTAGTAACCAAACCAGAATTTGTAATGTTAAGAGTTCTGATGATGGTAGATAAGTTTTAAGGTAATCAATATAAAATTGAGGTAACATTTTTTGTTTTAACTGTTTCTGATGATTGTGAGACAGTTATTCTTAATTATTTTCAGCTTAATAACCGCAAATAATCCGAATATTTTAAGAATTTTGCTAATTTTCTGATTTTTGGCGTTGAATATTAAATCAATTCTCTTGGTATTTTAAATACACTACCAAACTCGGTAAATCTCTTGTCATATATAGATTCTAGAGGTTGTCCCCCCGTCAGCAATGATAGTTTTCTTCCTGAATTTCCGTTCCTATTGCGATCGATAGTCATTTGGTTGGTGGTCATAGAGTCAAGACTTGCCTCTAAGGTGAATGAAGAATCCCCTTGCTCCGCAGGGGGAGTGTCAATTTCAGATTCGGTATCGATAGGTTCGGTAGGTGATTTCGCTTCAGGTTCAGAACGAGAAATGAGGAAGAGGTCGAGAAGCTCAGAATCGTTGAGTCGCCTTCTTCTGCGTCTTCTAATAGGTTGGTTCATAGATTAAAAATAATTAAATAAGCAATTGCTAAAAGTAGTTAACAAACGAAAGCTAAAAAGCTAATTTTAGCTTTTTAGCTCTTAACTTTGCTTTTATTCGGATGTATTTATATAGCATCAGATTGAATCGACGGGGCAGTGCGCTTTTCACTAAAAAGTAGAATGTAGAATTATTCTTTAGATAACATAGTAATTAATCTACGGAGTCTGCCAGCTTCTTTACGGTTTTTGTAGCGAGATTGAGCTTCTTTAGTAATTTTGCTTTGGGTAGTTTTATTAGATTGGCAGATAGTCCAAGCAGCTTCGAGGAAAGTTTCGACAGTAATTTGATGAGAGCGACAGTATTGGGATAAAGAAACATCGATGTCTTCTTCAACAACAATAGCGGAGCGTCTTTTAGTTTTAGGAAACTCTCTGAGTTTACGCTGTAAATCCTCCAAAGTAGAAATAGAGTCTGTATCCTCAGAAGTGGTTAAGTTTTCCTGGGTTAATTCTTGAGATTGATTTTCGGTCTTTGAATTGAGAGAATCAGTTCGATTGGGAACAGAAGTTCGTTGACGATTTCTCAATTGTTCTAAAACATTTTGCTCTTCACTCATCAAAATTACCCCGCAACTGATAGAAGGTTAGCTTGCTCTAAAATGTGTCGGACAAGATCTTGAATTGGATATTCAAGATCGGGGATTTCTAATTCTTGCTTATGATTAATAGCCTCTTTATATTTTTCTGATTCACGAATAGAAGGCAAAACAGTAGCTTCCTCTTTCATGCTTTCAATAGCAAAACGGCTTTCTCTTGTTTGATTCAAACCAACCCATTTGTCTCGAAAAGGAATGACACCAATAAGATTGGCAGAAGTAGCTCTCATCTTTTGCATCGAGTGAATTAAATCCAGAGTCCGAATTAAAGAGCCAAAACCTTTAGCATTAGCTTCTGCTGGAATAACTAAAAAATCGGCAGCACCAATGACAGTTTTAGAAATTTGGCTTCTTTGGGGAGGGGAATCAATAACGCAAAATTGAAAAACGTCACTCATTGATTCGAGTCTACGGGAAAGTAACATCGCACCGATACCACTGCTACTAAGATATTCATTAGCCGAGTCTAATTCATCATCTGCTGGAATCAGAAATAAGTTAGGAGCATTTTTAACAGATACAGGATAGACAGCATCTTCAAAATTAACAGTGTCCTTGAGAAATTCCAAAAGAGTAGGTTGATGGGATTGAGGTTGAACACCCAGATAAGTAGTCAAATTGTGTTGAGGATCGGTATCAACAACTAAAGTAGGAGCAATTTGAGAAAGTCTTCGAGCGAGAAATAGACTGAGAGTAGATTTACCCTGACCTCCAGAGAGGCTAGTAATTGCAATTTTTATAGCCATTACCAAAATTAACTATTGTGCTTTGGCTCAGTTATAAATTAAATAAATAAAATAGTCAATAAAATTAACCTTTATTAAAAAGCTAAAAAGCTAAAAAGCTAAAAAGCTAATTTCTTTATTTTAGCTAATTAATTTTGAACTTAAAAAGAAATGATTTCATCGATAGAGGGGTAAGTTTTACCTTTGGAGTTGTGGCGCGGAGATAATTGATGCTGTGCATGGTGCTGTTTAATCTGGTCAGCTCTAGATTCCAAAACCTTTCTAGTTACAGTATCACCTCGTTGAGTGAGTTTTCTAAGCGCACTAATACCAATACGCCATTTATCATTGTCAGGCAGATTTTCTTGATTATTAAATTCGATAATGGCATCGATTGCCCGATTGACTTCTTCTTCAGCTTCAACACTTCTCTTAGATAATTTACGGGAATTTTCTTGACTAGATACAGAACTTGAAAAAGGATGATGCTTTTTAGATAAAGCCTCGCTTAAAAGTCTGATCGAAGTAGCAAGTTGATTGAGACTATGACTATTTAATGTAGCCGACTCACTCAAATCGAAATCGCTCGAAGATAAATTATTCGATTCTTCAGTCTGGAGCTTACGAACTGATTCAATGATAGCTTGGGGAGCAAGGTCTTCAACTTCTAGTTGCTCTGCCAAAGATAGTCCCATTTCAGTCCAGGTAAACAATGCTTGAATAGTTTGTTCAGGAGTAATTCCTAACTTATCTGCAATGCTAGATAACCTCGATTGAAAAAAAGAGGGAATGGTCATTGAATTAGTGTTAGCAGAATTAGAAGATCGATCCATAATTTTAGATTTAACTAGTTTAGTTTTAAATGGTAGAAGTATTGTTATCGTTCATAACCCAATTTTAACTTATACTTGACTCTTGTGTTATGTAAAAAAAGTGATGAAGGGTAAACAGGCGATCGCGACGACGTTTTCCGCTTGACATCAACTGTCTATGCCAAGCCATTGGTCACAACTTAAGGAAATCAGGAAAAAGTCAAGGGGACTGTAAAATTGAGTGAAACTTAGAAAGAGCAAGCAATTGAGTTACTTAGTTTCTAGATGAGCAAGAGTAAAAAACTAAACCGAGATCATGCCAAGAAAACTCAACGTCCAATGGTGGAAGATGAAATAATTGCTAATCAACTAGAAGCATTATTAATACCAGCAATCACGAATCAGGAAAATTATTATCGTCAATTAGGACTTAGAGACAGAATCCTAAATTTACCCTTGATGGTAGCTGCGGTATTGACTTTACTATGGAGAGATGTACCAGGGGTGACAGAATTAACGAGGCTGTTAGCTAGAGAAGGATTCTTATGGTGTAACCCAACCAGAATAAGTCAACAAGCAATATCTAATCGATTTCTTACATTTCCCCACGAACTATTGGAGAGAGTATTTAAGGATTTATTACCAAGTTTGAAATCATCTTGGTCGAAAAGAAAACGTCGACCATTACCTGAGAGTGTTCAATATACACTGTCTAAGTTCGACAAAATCTGGATAATAGATAGCTCGGTACTAGAAGCATTATTTAAAAAACTAAAAAGTTTAGAAGATGCCCCTAAAGGACAGTTAGGAGGCAAAATTGGGGTGGTAATTGATTTAGTAACCCGATTGCCAGTTGAAATATGGTTCAAAGAAAATCCCCGAACTAATGATACCAAGTTAGAAGAAAATATTTTAAGTTTAGTCCCAGTCAATACCCTGCTTCTACTAGACCGTGGATTTTATCATTTTAGTTTTTGGCTACAATTGAGCGAACAAAAAATTTACTTTCTGACTGATGGACACATCTCAATTAAAACCTAGCTCCATTTAGCACAATGAAGAGAGCGTACGCGAGAAAATAACAACTGCTCATAATAATCGGCTTCGGCTCGACGACTGGCAAAACAACGTTCAGGATCGAGGTAGGGCAAAGGCAATAACTGAAGCAACTCTCTGCCTTTATGAAATGAGCCTCTTAACCATCGCAAGCCTATTTTCAGATAACTCAACCCTCTCGAATAATGGATATCAACCTGTTGTCTCAATCCAGATAGCTGAACTGTTGTTCCCATAATTGTGCTGTAAAGAATAGCGATCGCTACGACTAAATACAAACGATTCAATTTTTGAGGATCGCGTAGACGAGAATCAGTTAAACCAAAGATTCCCGATTTACTATCCAGGAAAAGTTCCTCAACCCGAAAACGAAAACCATATTGATAAAGAGTTTGAAGCGTCGGAGTTTCATCCGTGCAGCGCGTCCGCGCAGTTCGTCGCGCTAGCGCACGACTAGAGGGCATTCGCCCTCGCACCGCCCAAGGTTCAGCTACTTTTTCGGGATAAGCCAAAGCCAAATTAACAGTTCCAATACCTTGCTCCCAGAGCCGAACTTGATGATACATTTTTGCTTCTCCTCTAACAGTTCGCAGTTTAGAAACAGGACAAGCACACCAGCGATGAACCCCCCAGATTGAGGTATCACTAGGGATACGAATTGAGTAATGCCAGTTTCTCCCTCTCAACCATGTTAAAAGTGATCGATTAGCAAAACCTCTGTCTGCTAAGAACATAACATCACTTTGATTTCGTAAAAACCATGATGCTTTTCTCAGAAGCGGTTGATAAACCTCAAATCCAATGGTGGCACTGTTATGCTCTTTGACCAACCAGAGGAATGGAATTGCTCGACCACTACAGATAATCGATAAATGAATCATGCAGTATTTATTCCATAGCATTGTAGTGTCTAACGCTATATATAATCTTCCTTGTGTCCAATTATCAATTGCTGCCATTACCAAGGGAAGATAAATTTTTTCTACTTCTACTTTCTGGTTTTTCAAAAAGCGACTCCATCGTTTTTGATAGCTCTGAGCTTGGGTTGCACGACTTTGGACAAATGGTTCCCACTCTGTTAGATGAAGACTCTGACTTAGTAATACTCCCATCACCATCCAACTCAATGTAATTAAATGTCTTTTGTCTGAGTAATGACTGTATTAACGCAGATATTGCATTAGTTGATTATAAAGAGGTGGGTGTTGAGTCATGATTTATCACTGGTTTTTCGCAATCTCAGTGTCTCATGATTCATTGCCCACTTTTTACGCTGTGACTGCTTTTTGTCCACTTGTGTCCATCAGCCAGCCCTAGAGGCTCTCAGGGTGTGCTTCATCCATTTATCAGTATTATGACCATTGCTTTACTAGCTACGATTGGTGGAGCATTCATGATGGGAAGATCTTGAAATTTACGGCATGAGTCATGAACAATGGCTGTCTGGCTTCCTAAAGCTACCTTTTGGTATTCCAAGTGCGGATACCTACCGAAGATTATTTGAAAGAATTTCACCTCAAGCTTTAGAAAAGAGCTTCCATGCTTGGTTAAACAGTTTAGTAATTGATTTAGATGCAGAGGTAATTCCGATTGATGGTAAGACCCTCAAAGGTTCTTACGATCGTAACCAAGAAAGTTCTGCTTTACCGTTTAATAAATGGGTTTAAAGCCTCGCACTTTAGGGCGATTGGGACTGGGTATTGGGGACTGGGGACTGGGAATTAATTGGCATCGGGTGCAAATCAATCCCTAATCCCTAATCCCTAATCCCTAATCCCTAGAATCACCGACCGTTCACGGCGGTGAGCAGTCAAATTGTGTTAGTGCTTGGGCGAGTGAACACCGATTATTTCTTGGTCAAGTTAAAGTTAAGGATAAAAGCAATGAGATTACCGCGATTCCAGCTCTATTGGAATTGTTAAATATTACTCGAAGCATTATTACTATTGATGCGATGGGGACTCAGCATGAGATTGCCCATCGTATTGTCACTCTTGGTGCTGACTACGTTTTGGCACTTAAAGCTAATCATCCTACTTTACACACCCAAGTAAAACAATGGTTTGAAAACGCACAAGAGTCTGGCTTTGAAGGCGTTGAATATAGCTATGATGTGCGGGTAGAGTCGGGACATCACCGTTGCGAAAAGCGACAAGTTATGGCCGTATCTATTCAGCAGATGGGAAGTTTATACAAACAGGCTCAGTGGTCTGGATTACAAACTATTATTAGAGTTGTTCGCACTCGTCATCTCTGGAATAAAACCACTCAAGAAGTGATATTTTACCTTAGTTCTCTGCCCCCCGATGCTCAATTATTAGGCAAAGCAATCCGACAGCATTGGTCAATTGAAAACCAATTGCACTGGGTTTTAGATGTCACTTTTGGCGAAGATGCTTGCCGTATTCGTACAGGTCATGCACCTGAAAATATCGCTTTGCTCAAGCGATGGAGCATTAATCTGCTCAATCAAGAAACGAGTTTTAAGCGTAGCATTCGTCAGAAAGCCAGGCGAGTTAGCATGGACAAGGGCTATTTACTCAAAGTTCTCGCTGCTTCAATTCCCTTATAGTCTAACTTATCTAATAGTTAAATTTTCTTGCGCTTACCCTGGAGACCTAATCTTACTTTGGTGTGGAAATTTTCTAGAGTTTTTATAATCAGTTGAGTCTGATAAATTTACCGAAAATTAACCTGATTTAAATTACAATTCGGCAGTTCTACTTAGTTGATGCTTAGCAAAACTAAGGTAAATTCAACAATTTACGTTATCTTTTTATAATTTTAAACTAGTAAGTAAAGTGTCAATATAATTACATTTACTCTGGCTTATATATTTCAACTTATGAATATGAACATGAAAAACTTTAACTTTATTTATACTTTTAACACAATCGGTCTTACTTCGATTGCTAGTCTGCTGGCGGTTGCTCCTGGTATTAATGCTCAGACCGTTAACTCAGGCGAGGTAGAAATGACCGCTACTATCAGTGCTTTCTGTCTGTTTGAAAACGAGATTGACGGTACTTTAGGCGTGTCTACTGATGATTTGGCTACCTTAGACTCAAACGAAGCTGCTAACGGCATCACCGCACTCGATGGGGCAGCAGGTTCGATTGATGTCACCTGTAACGATCCGACTTCGATGGTAAACATCAGCACCGTTACCGAAAGCAATACCGCAGGAGCAACGGTAGATACATTCACCACCACCGTAACTGGATTGTCAGCGGAGCTGGTTTCGACCGATGAAGAAGCAGGAACTCCCGTAGCGGTAGGCAGTACTAATACCGAGACTCTATTAGTGGATTTAAGCGCGACCTACGACGACAACCTGGGTGCGGGGGACTATACCTTTACGGTCAATCTCGAAGCAACACCTTAATCGTCTTCAATGATACTTCAAATTCTCAACTAAATCTGACAACAACAAGTAAACATCATGGGACTTGAGTTTTGGCTCAAGCAATAACACACCAACGCATCTATGGCGGTAAGGGTAACGACAATATTGTCGGTAATAGTGGTGATGACTATCTTTCGGGTCAGAATGGTACTGACTCTCTTGCTGGTGGTGCTGGTAAAGATCGCCTGCTTGGAGGTAATGGTGACGATATGTTGATGGGAGATGCGGGCAACGATATTCTCGCAGGTGGTAACGGTGCTGACTCAATTACTGGTGCGGATACGACTACTAACGGTACGGGAGAGATCGATCGCCTCTCTGGTGGTGCTGGAGCCGACATCTTTGTCTTAGGTAGCGACACCGCTGCTTATTATAACGACGGCGATAACACAAGTAATGGTGTTGCTGACTATGCCTTAATCTCTGATTTTGATGCGACCGAAGATAGGATCGAGCTATTTGGTGGTCAGAGTTATTACCTCGAAGCCAACCCCTCCAGAACTCCAACAGGAGTGGCAATCTATCTCGATGATGACGGTACGGCAGGGATGAGCGATGCTGATGAGCTTGTGGGCTTGATTGCAGATTCAGACTTCACAACTGGTCCAATTGATAGCGATACCGCTGGTTTTGCAATGATGGCTGCACAATTGGATTAAACACTGCTTGTTTCTCTCTCTTTTTGGGGTTTGAAGGCGATCGCTCTGACTGACTTTTTGAGGTCTAAGGGCGATCGCAATTCGTATTTTTAGACCCTAACTAATAACTAAAACATAGCTTAATTCTTTATAAGGAAAATATTATGACAGATTTTATTGATGTCGATGCAGGTCTTACAGGCGTATATAAAAGTGCGATCGCCTGGGCAGATTTTGACAACGATGGCGACCTCGATCTCTTAACAACGGGACTCGATGCTGACGAAAATCCCAGCACCAAAATTTATGATAACGATGGCAGTGGTGGATTCACCGAAAATACGAATACTAATCTTACTGACGTTAATTCTGGTTCGGTAGCAACAGCCGATTACGATAAAGATGGAGATTACGACTTTCTTATCGCTGGACTAGATGCGAGTGGCACTCCTACTACCAGGATCTACGACAATGACGGTAGCGGTGGCTTTAGCGAAAATACCAATGTTGCTCTACCAGGCACATATACAAGCTCGGTAGCCTGGGGAGATTATAACAACGATCTCGACCTCGACCTACTGATCGCTGGATATGATAATGTTAGTGATCCAATTACTAAAATCTACATCAATGATGGCAGCGGTGGATTCGCCGAAGATACTAACGTTGTTCTAGATGGTGTTGGTTCTGGTTCAGTAGCGACAGGGGATTTTGATGGGCAAAACGGTCTAGATATTCTTGTTACTGGATATGATAGTAGCGATTTCCCAATCTCGAAAATATATGCCAATAATGGTAGCGGTGGATTTACCGCAAGCGCAAATGCTGCTTTAGAAGGCGTTTATTTTAGTTCGGTTGCTACCGGGGATTTCGACGGAGATAACGATCTCGACCTGCTGGTAACTGGGCAAGGTCTTGGGAATTCGATCGCGAAAATTTATACCAATGATAGCAGTGGGGTATTTAGTGAAGACCCTAACTTTGCTCTTGGGGGTATTAGTTCGGGTTCGGTTGCTGTAGGAGATTATGATGGCGATGACGACCTCGATCTGCTGGTAACTGGATTTGATGGCAACGATAACCCAATTTCCCAGGTTTACGATAATAATGGCAGCGGAGAATTTAGCGAAAATACCAATGCCATTCTAGATGGCGTTAGTTTTAGCTCGGTAGCCTGGGGAGATTACGATGGCGATCTAGACCTAGATTTGGCAATATCTGGCTTTAACGATAGTGGAAGTCTGATTTCCAAAATCTATCGTAATGATTCTGGTCGCGACAACCTAAGCGGTACGGACGGCGATGATATTCTCGACGGCGGATTAAATAACGATACTCTCAACGGCAGTCTGGGTGCTGACTCGATGATTGGCGGATTGGGCATGGATCGGGTTATCTATGCTAACTCTCCTGCTGCGGTTACGGTGGATCTGTTGGCTGGCACTGGTGCGGGCGCAAGTAGTCATGCCGAAGGTGATACATATGATTCGATTGAAAACGCCGATGGTTCTAGATTTGCCGATACGATGATTGGTAACAATAACGATAATCGTCTTTACGGTGGAAAAGACAACGATACCCTAACGGGCAATGAGGGCGATGATTACCTCAGCGGTCAAAATGGCGACGATATTCTCTCTGGTAGTGCGGGTAAAGATCGACTATTAGGCGGTAATGGCGCAGATATCTTGATGGGAGACGGCGGTAACGATATTGTTTCGGGCGGTAATGGCGCAGATACTATAACTGGGGTTGATGTTTCTAATAGTGGTGTCGGAGAAATAGATCGCCTCTCAGGTGGTGCTGGAGCCGATATCTTTGTCCTTGCAACTGATACTGCCGTCTTCTACGACGATGGGGTCAGTGCAAGTAACGGGATTGCTGACTATGCTCATATTTCAGACTTTGATGCGACTGAAGATGCGATCGTGTTATCAAGCAGTAAAACATACTATCTAGATGTAAATCCTTATGGTACTTCTTCGGGAACAGGAATATATATCGATAATGACAGCGTAACTGGATTTAGCTCAGAAGATGAATTAGTCGGCTTGCTGGCGGATACAACTATAACTGTGGGAATGGTTGACGGAGCGACCCCTGGTTTCAATTTAGTTTAACGTCACGTTAATCATGGCGTGTGGTCACTGCAAATATTTGTTTGTGCCACCGCTTAACACAATTAATAATATTAATAAAATCATTTAGATTTCGCCCAAATCATCGGCAGTCTAAATGATTTTTTTGTTTTTTAGCACGAGCCTATAAGAGCGATCGCCCTTGAAGTGCGTTTTAAAAGTATAAAGCGTAATTTATAAGCTCCCTTCGGATGGGCATGGAGGGCAAAATAAAGATTAAGCTATCTAAAAATAACTTCTCAAACAGAGTTAAAGTTACAATTAGTAGCTTTTTGTAAAACATTATTTAATTAGCAAAGTTTAAAATACTTATTTTGTTTAAAAATGATGCAGGAGTTCTAATTAAAATGGTCATGGATATCAAGCTTCATTCCTGCTCTGTGCCTCTGCGCCTCTGCGCCTCTGCGAGATAATTATTCATCCAGAAGTAAGTCTCCTTCGGTTTGTTTAATGCAGCAACAAAAAAATATCGCTATCTCCAAACTTTAGCTAAGAGCCTGTTTAGAAATAGCGATGCACTAGTTTATTACTTCTAACTAGAGTATTTTAGAATTCAAAGTTATCGAGATTGTTCAACTCCTCAATAGTTACATCTTTTATAGTCAAGAAGCTTTGAGCGGGCGAACTACCTAAACCATCGCGATCTATTGAAAGAATAGAGTCATTGCCACGAGAACCAAACAAGACAAAACTGTCGGTAATAGGATTGTCTCCTAGAGCGTCAAAATTATTTAATAGTTCTGTAAGCACAATTTTATCTTCGCCGACGGTAAAGTCAGTAAGAATATCTCCACTCTGACGCAGACTGGTATAAACGAAACGATCGGAACTATCAGAACCAGAGATAATGTTACGACCTACAGCACCAGAAATATTATCTGGATTTGCTGTTCCTTCAACTATACCACCGCCTTTTGCGCCCGTAATCGGATTGGCTTCGACGGCGATCGCAACTATCCCAGTGCTAATTTCTCCATCACTATCTTCGATCGTGTAAAACAAAGCATCTTCACCAGCAAACCCTTGGTTGGGGGTATAGGTAATCGTCTTATCATTATTAATAATGCCAGTACCGTTGTCCGAATCCAGAATATCTATGAGACTAGCGTTTGAGATCTCGCCATCTGGATCGCTATCATTGGCTAAAACATCAATAGTGATAGATTCACCAGCAGCAACAGTGGCTTCATCTAGTTCGGCAATAGGAGGCTGTTTGGTCAAGTCGGTAATTACAGTGGGATTTTCAACTTCGGCAAGATCGATCTGCTCTGTTAGTTGAGTACCAGTATTTTTGGCAATCACTTCGTTGACCTGCTTAGTTCCCGCTCCTAATTCTTTTAGGTCTTCGGTGGTTGTACCTTGAGCTACCTGCTGTACTTCGGCTATGGCTGTTGCTTTATCAAAATCGGCAGTATTCCCGCTATCGACTATAGTATCGATACGCTCGTTTGCCTCGGCGATAATATTAGCAGCACCATTAACAAGAGCGGTATCTGACTGCGAAGTAGCATTTCTAATTAACGCTTCTACCTGAGTTGAATCACTCAAATCTACTGAAGCATCAGAGTTGTTAATAATTTCTGACAACGCTTCGATCGCACTATTGCCATTTTCATTACTACCACCGTTTAGAGCAGCAACCTGAACGACAGTATTTTGAATCTGAACCTGCTTGGCATAGATTTCTAAACCGTCAGGATCTCCGTCAATAATCGCCTGCAAGGGGTCAAAGTTGAGTAAATCAACATCGGGTAAGTTCAATGCATCTTTGACCGCTGACTGTGCCATTGCAGTATCAGCACTTTCCGCTACCATGCGAGCGATATTTGCCAGAGGATTAATGACTAAATATTGGAAACCACCCGCTAGTTCGGGAGATTCTGCACCGTCAACATATACCTTGCTTGCTTCAGGATTAAGCTCATCAGTTCCATCGGTGTAAACGACCGAGAAAGTTTCTTCGCGATCGAACTCCTGGTTATCGTTGCTATCTAAATAAGACCATTGAGACAACGGCTCACCTTGCAGAACGACTTTTTCTCTTTCTTCGGGTTCTAGGACACCGCTATTATCGAGATCGAAGGGTGCAATACTAACTTCAGTCGTCCCAAACGGATGAACGATCGAGAAGGGTTCATTGTTGTCCTGCACTCCATTATCATTACTATCGACGAACTCAAGTTCTAGATCGCTACTACCGTTGGCATGAACAATTGAGAAAGGTTCGGTTTTATCGTGTTCGCCATTGCCATTGCGATCGACATATACCCATTCTGGAGAATTGTTAGCTACAGTTACGCGGATATCTAGTTCGCCATTATTGTTATTGTCGAAGGGAGTAATATCCAGACTGTCAGTACCGTCAGCATTAACAACAGAGAAAGGTTCGTTATTGTCGTGTTCGCCGTTGCTATTGGCATCAATAAAGACCCACTGATTGTTTATTTGCTGCCGTTTTTCGGTTTCGCTCAGGAAATCATTACCAAGAATAGTTGTGACAGTTTCATTTCGCTCGGCAATCTTTGTGGCAATAGTAGTTAAAGCATTTGCATCGAGAACTAGATCGGGGTCTTCTGCTTGTGCTGCGGTAACAACTTCAGTCAGAATTGATTCGATCGCATTAGCATCGCTCAGATCGGGAACGTTATTGCTATTGATTCGAGTTGCGATCGCCTTGAGGATTTCGGTGGCAATATCGGCTTCATGAACTTCAGAAGCAAGCTCGTTGTTATCCAACTCTTCGTTAGCGTTAACGTCAAAATAGCGATCGCCGTTTTCAGCTAGAGATATTTCTAAATCTCCCTCGTCATACTGCTGATTGTCGTTGTTATCGAGATAAACAACACCATCGCGATCGAGAACTTGATGACCGCTAATTTTTTCACCCTCAAAAGGAGCAAAGCTAATTGCTTGAGTTGCCAAGATAACCAAATTCTGTAGTTGAGACTGAGTAGCAAAGGTCTTTAAGTCGGCACTTTGAGGCTCATAAGCGTACAAATTATTGTCAACCAGATTGAAGCTATTAATTACTTTTGTTTGCGATGCAGCAAAGTCAGGTTCGGCTATCGATGTTGCCAAACTAGTTAGAGGTGTAGCCACACCAGCATCGGGAGTAGTAATAATCGGTGCGGTTTGTGGTAGATAAGTAGAAGTATCTATACCATCAACAATCATGACTCTACCTTCTTCAGGATCTATTACCCCGTTGGTGTTAAGATCGTAAGTATAGAAGGGTATTTCCAGATCGTAAGTACCGTCGGCATTAGTAAAGGTTAAAGGTTCGCTGGGGTCTTGGATACCGTTGAAGTTAGCATCAAAGAAGACTGTTCCCCCTGCAATAACACCATCAAAAACGCTGCTGGCACTGTTGCCTTTAGGTCCAACGCTAAATTCGGCTAGCTGGAAGGTAGCAAAGCGTTTTTTCCAAACTGTCGATCTAAATCCTGGAAAACCTACTTTTACTTCTGCACCCAAAAAAGCATTAACCTCGCCTCCAAGCTGGAATAATTCCCAAGGTGTAGTGATACGATCGGTTACTTCTGAGGCACGTAGTTTACCGTCATCCGTACCGTTAACCTCGCCACCATCGACCAAATCTAGACCGATGATTCCTTCTAAACCGCCCTTAGCATAGCCAGAAGCAAGAACTATATCCAAACCTAATCCCGCAGCAATGGTAGCTTTAGCGACTAGTTCATCGACATCTTCCCCCGTTCCGTCAGCGTTAGCGCGATCGCTAACATAAAAACCGTCTAATACGCGATAGGATTCGAGAATATCGAAGTCGGTAGCTTCTTTCCACTGTCTCAAGCCAAAGGTATCGTAACCAAATGCTAGGTCTAAACCAACGTTGAAATCTCCTTCTAGTAAACCACTGATTGGCCCATAAATTCGGAATTCTTGCTCTACCTCAAAGCCAACTTCCAAACGAGGCAGGTCATAAGTAAATAGCGGAACATCTTTACCTAATAATAAGTCGATCGCCGTAACAGGATTGCTAATTAGAGGGATTTCAAAGTCTCCTCCTTTGGCGGTCAAGTTCTTCGTAACTTTTTTCTGAAGAGTACCCTTGTTAGCAGGATCGTCTAGCTGCTGACTTAAAGTTTTAGTATCGTCCGTGGCTTTGGTTTCGGCATTAGCAGGATCGGCGTTGGGATCGGTAGCATCAAAACTACCCAGTTCGTAAGAACCAAGCTCGATAACGATACTTTCTTCACCACTGTTGGCTAAGGTGTCTAGGTCTTCTACCAATTGGTCTAATTCGACTATAGCGTCGAAAAACTTGGCGTAATCTGCTTTGGGTTCTTTTCCTGTAAACTTGGCAACTCCCAAAGCTAATTCTAAAACATTTACTTTTCCATCACTATTGCCGTCAAACAGACTTGCTAAACCAATTTCACTGAAAAGCTTAGTATCAGTATTAAGGAAATCGATGATGGGACGGAAAGGATTGATAATCTCATTAACTTTGCCAATTACTGGAGTAGCAAAATCGGAAACAAAAGTCCCCAGATCCATCTCAATTTCATTAAACGCGAGAGTTGGTGCTTGCGGTCCTGTTATTTCTCCGTCTGCATAGCTGAGTACGGGGAAATCTCCCGCTAGATCGAAACTAAATGCAGGAAACGCCGTGTCGCCACCAACACTAGTTTTGGCACTCAAACCAAGATTGACACCCGCGTCTAGCGTTGGCTCAAACAGTTCCTTGATTGGAGGACGATTGCCAAGTTCGGTTAGGGTGAGTCGATTACCATCATCGAGAATTTCTGTATACCTGGGCAAACTACTTGCATCTATCTCAACTGTTCCCCCAGATTTTTCGGTTAATACTTCGTCCAGTTCGCTAAAGTCGTTGTTTGGCAGTGCTTGGGGTTCGCTGTCTCCTGCTTCTTCATCACCATCAAGATCGGCAAAGCGGACACCCTCTTTAATTAAGACTTGGAAGTCATCATCGTCAAAACTACTATCACCATTGACATCCAAGTAGTTAATTTCTTCCCCATCAACCGTAGCCGTAGAAATTCCTTCAGGACTCCCTATAGAATTACCTATAGAGTCTGGATCTGGATCGTCGATAGCCAAAGAATCATCTTCAGACTCACTAAAAGGTTCGGCAATATCTTTGAAATTGTCGCCATCAAAATCGAGGAAGGTAATACCCGAATCATTATCGCTGGCAACTTCAATATCGTCTTCATCAAACTCTTGGTTGTCGTTAACATCAAGAAAGGTGAGATCAAAATTTAATTTCAATTCTAATTCTTCAATATCATCTTCATCTAATTCCTCATCATCCTCGTCTAATTCTTCGTCTTGATTCAGGTCAATATACATAGTATTTGAATCTTTATCAGTCAGAATTGTGAGAATCTTTTCATCATCGATAGTTAGAGGATCGAAAGCCGAATTAACAAAAGTTTCGTCACCGTCTATTTGACCATTACTATTCTCGTCAATAAAGGCAACCCCAACACCCTGCTCGAACGCTCCTTCGCCTTCGATAGTTTCATCCGCATTTAAGACAAGGTTGCCGTTGCGATCGAATTTCTTATCGATCTCTTCACCAGCATCCAACTTGCTGTTATTATTTTTGTCAAAATAAGCTTGAGGTGTTTTACCTTTGACCTGGCTTTCCTTGAGAGTAAATTCGTTCTCCGCATTGACATTGCTGTTAGACAATTCTCCGTCATCTAACTGACCGTTATTATTACCATCAGCGTAGGTAACAAAAGGTTCTTTAGTATCTAATCTGCCGTCACGATCGCGATCGAAGAAATAGACATCTTTACTCTTACCGTCGATTCTTTTAGTAGTAGTGCTATATGTACCCTCATTTTTAACGAAGTCTTCCTCGTCATAGATATTGTTGCTGTTAGCATCTAGAGGATCTCCTGACTGTGGTGGAGTCAACTCAGGAGCAACGCCGTTTTGAAGTACTTTAATAGAAGGCTCATTATCATCCAACTGGCGATCGCCATCGGCATCAAAGATTTTAATTCCTTCGCTGTTGTCTAGATCGTTCATGCCAACTTCAAAAGCAACGCTAGCAGCAGTAGGATTACTAGAATCATTTTCGATATCTAGCTGTAAGAATCCTAAATTTCCCTGGGCTTTAAAGTCATCGCTCAGACCAAGACTTACCTCCGCATTAAATTTTGTTTTGTCTGTATCGACAAAAAAGCCAAAATCTTGACTGATACCAAATCCAAAGCCTAATTCATAGTCAAAGGTTAAGTCGCCACTACCGTCTACCTCAATTCCCAAGCCAGGTAGACCTAGATTTGCATCTAGTCCCAAACTAGCAATTTCATATTCTTTGCCAATCGTAATATTAAAGAACGCTTCATCTAAACCTAGTTCCGCGTTGACAGATGCGTCTACGCCTAACTCATCTTCAATGGTTGTTTCAATCAACTCGGAGAAACTGTCAAAATTTAGACTTCCCGCAGTTTGTACTGTATTAATTAAGGTATTTTTAAAACCACCAATCATGTCGGGTGCGAGGGTTTCAAAAGAACCAATAAAGGGTAGTTCGATCGCTGCTAATTGCGAATCGATGGAATCTTGGATCTCAGATAGAGAAGTGTCCAAACCACTGGCGGTATCGATGTTGTCGAACTGGAGTTCATTAACCGCAACTCTTACATCTGCTACTTCTATATCGTTGTAGCCATCGTCACTACTAGTAATAGTATGGGATATTGTTTGAATTTCAGTTTCTTCAACTTCCGTATCCAAAGCACCAACAATAGCTACAGTTTGTGGTGTATCCCAGTTGCTAGGAGTAAACTCAATCGACTGAATATCGTCAAGATCCTTAGTTGTGTTAAAGCTGACAGTAACCTTGCTTGCAGGCTTGGTAGCTAGAGCAATAGTATAGTTAGCACCGCCTTCTCCCTCAGTAACCTGGAGGTTATTATCTTCGGCGATAACTATACCAGGTATATCGTTGTCTTCAATGTTGGCAATAACTTTATCTACAGTAATACCGTCATACTTGCCATCGTTGCTAGTTACGGTATGAGAAATATCCGAAGTGCGATCGCCACTAGCTTGAAGATCGTCAACGGAATTGACTCTTACAGTTTGGGGAGTACTCCAATCATCAGTCGTAAAAGTAACTGGCTGAATATTTTCAATTTGCGTTGCTTCAGTATTAAAGCCAACCGTAACATTATCACTAGGTTGACTAGTTAAGCGAACGGTATAAGTATCGCTTGTTTGTCCTTCAACTAAATCTGTCTGACTACCAGATTCGGTAATTCTGACTCCAGCAACATCATCATCAGTAATAGTCACGGTATCAGAGGCAGCAGCAGCACTTTCTAACTGATAACCGTTACCGTCGTTCAGAGTAATATCCACCGTTTCGTCTGATTCGGCAAAAAAGTTATCGCTAGTAGGAATAACGTTAATAGTCCTTCCTGTTTCCCCTTCAGCAATAAAGGTGCTGCCCGATAGAGCAATATAATCTGGTTCTCCAATTGAGGGGTTGGGAAGATTATTGGGTTTGGCAGTGCTGCTGGCATTAACGCTGTATTTAACGGTCAAACCCCCCGCAGGTGCAGGATTGCTGAGTAATAAGTTAAATTCCCCAGGTACGGCGCTTTTCTCACTACCGTTTTCTGTTGAATCAATAGTAATAGTCGGCTCGTCATTATCAGTAATTTGAACCGTAACGGGGGTAATAGCTAAACCTGCGGGATAGTTTTTATCTGCAACAATCCCTGTAATTTTATGGGTGATGGTGCTGTTGTGATTTCCTTCAACGACATCATCGTCGATCGCCTGCACTCTGATTTCTCTTGGAGTCGTATCACTGCGCGTAATTGTTAGAGATTTAACAAAATCAGTACCATTCTTGCTGATTAAGCTTCCCTCTTCAGCAGTGACTTCAATCTGCACATTTCCCGTAGGAACTTTGCTGAGAGCAAGATTGTAACTACCTTCTATTCCACCCTCCGTTACTTTTGTGCTGCCCGCACTAACTAAAACAGCAAAGTTATCGTTATCAACATTAGTAATATCGACATCAGCCACATCGATATTATTATATTTAGAATCGGTACTGCTGGCTGTAGTAGTAATCGTATGAGTGACGTTACCATCTTGCTCGCTATCGTCTACACCAGTTACGTTAAATTCCTGTGTAGTATCCCAATTATCTGGTGTGAAAGTGAGAGAACCATTATCAACCGTACTTTCTGTAGTATCGCTACTAACCAGATCGATCGTAACATTGTCTGTAGGTTGACTATTTAAAGCAACCTCAAAAACAGCATTTGTTCCCGTCTCTACAGTAGTACCGCTTAACGGATTTACCGTAACTCGTGCTGTATCGTTATCTTGAATATTTAAGGTAACAGAATTATTGTCATTGGCAACAGTATAAGTAGGATCGTTGTCTAGAGTAACAATAAGGGTTTCTGGATTCGCTTCATCAAGGCGATCGTCAATCGTACTAACAGGAACAGTTACGATCTTTTGACCTTCAGCAATAGTAGCCGTTCCTTCTAAAGCAGTAAAATCATCTCCGCTAGTTGATGTTCCCGAAATACTATATTTTATCTTTGCGCCACCAGACAAAGCAGGATCGTTGAGCTGAAACCTAAAGCTTAAAGGCTGTCCTTCTGAACTTGAATCGTTTACCGAGCTAACGCTGGCAATAGGCAGTACTTCATTATCCTCAATAACTATAGTTCCGCCCGTATTGCCACCAAGCTGATACCCTGAGCCAGTGTTTAATAAATTGACGGTAACAGATTCATTAGGATCGAGTATTGTATCGTCGTTAGGTACAACTTTTATCTCGATCTTGCTGCTTTGGTTTTTTCCTTCAGGAATTGTGAAGCTGCCACCATTGCTGTTGAGATCTGTCTCAGTACCATCAATATTTAATTTCAGGCTGTAATCATTAGGATCGATCGCCTTGTTGACGGACACGCTGTAGTTGACATTGGTATCTCCTGCCAAAACCACCGAGTTCAAATTTAAATCGAAAACACCGCTTGTTCCCGCTTCGGTAGCGTTGTTTTTCTTGACCAGATTTAAAGTAGGTAATATTTCGTTATCGGCGATAGTTACTGTAGCCTTGCTGTTGCCACCACCATATTCAAAACTATTGTTCAGAGTTATTTCTACGGTTTCATTCGGGTCAAGAATATTGTCATCGTAGTCAGGAATACCCGAAGAAATACCCTTAGCATCCACTTTTACAACGACTTCGGATTGGTTGGAGATATCAAGTGTAAAATTACCATTATTGTCGGAAGTAATCTTGTTCCCCGTAGCATCTAAAAGTCGATAATCCGTATTTTTAGTAGCCGTACCACCACTAACCTTGAAACTCAACTGGCGATTTGCAGGCGCAGATGGATCTAAATTAAAAGTAAACTCTCCGTTATTGCCACCTTCTGTCGCATCTCCCGTATTGGATAGAGTGATATTTGTAAAATTGGTGACAGTTTTACCGCTATTGCTACCGACATTATTACTATTAATAGTGGTGTTAGCTTTAGCAGCATTACCAGTACCTTCAATAAAAATGTCGCTTCCGCTAGCTTGACCAGCGTTATTACCCGCGTTCGCAGAATTACCAACAAAACTGCTGTTCAGCAGAGTTAGACTAGAACCACCTCTAACAAAAACTGCACCGCCTAAACCAGCACCGCCACCTCCAACTCCACCGATAGCACCGCCTTCTGCATTGTTAGGAACATTTCCTCCTTTTCCACCGCTACCAGCACCGAAACCGCCATCGCCACCATTACCGCCAATCGCAGACCAACCGCTGTTTTCAGGATTTGCGCCAGCACCACCGCCACCGCCACCACCAGCACCAAAACCACCTCTTCCACCTCTTCCACCGCCACCACCAGAACCATCATCAATAAATCCGACTTCGCCACCACCGCCACCACCACCAGAACCACCGCCACCACCAAAACTGCCATCGCCACCACCAGCACCAAAACCACCATCGCCACCAAAACCGCCAGCACCAAAACCACCATCATTGTTGCCACCAAAACCGCCAGTACCGCCACCACCACCATTAGAAAGTGAAGCAGTATTGGAATTGTTGGCATTTAAACGACCACCAGTACTACCATTGGAGCCACTTTTTTTAACTTCTCCGCCATCACCAGCTCTACCAGAAGAATTACCACCTACCGCACTGTTGCTAGAAAAAGTGACATCATCGGCAACTACCTGACCCTTATTGATAAATATTGCACCACCAGCACCCAAGCCACCACCAGCGCCACCGCCAGCATCTCCCCCTTCTGCCTTACCATCTCTCAAAGTCAAGTCGGATAAGATAATCTGGGTGCTGTTAGTTTCTCCATTAACTGAAATGATTTGATGTGTATCTAGTCCATTAATCGAGACATTATTGCCTTTAATTTCTACCTGCTCGGAAATAGTTGGCAGACTACTATTTAAATTGATTGTTTGACCAGCAATACTAGCCAAATTAATAACATCTTTCGTACCATTATTATTGTTATTTTCTGCAAATTCAATAGCTTCACGTAGAGAACCTGCACCACTATTGTTGGAATTAGTAACATTGAAGGTTTGCAAGACAGACTCAAACGCAGACATTGCCTCTATCTGAAAAGCCAGAGGTGCATCGACAAAACCCGTCGTCGTTTCTAAAATCCAGTCACCGCCTAATTCTTCATTACCTGTCAAATCTTCTGAGGCTGCAATATCAGCCTGGGTTAATTCACTTAAACGATTGACGAAATTCTGCCCTACTTCACCTTCAGCTACGTTACAGCCATAAAGCAGGATATCTCCCTTGGCGGTTAGAGCTTCTCCCCATTGCTGTAGCTGATTTCGGTAACCCTCTAAATTTTCGCCGTCTAAGTTGGCATTTCCTAGCTGTAAACTGCCCGCATCTCCATGTGATAGAATCTGAACACTATCTAAATTCTGATGGGCGGCTAATACTTCAGTAATTTGCTCGATGCCGTTGCGATTGGCATCCAAAACAACTACTTCTGTTCCTGGTTCGACATTGTTTATTAAGGTCTGATAGTTGGAAACATTAGGATCGACAATTACAAGATTGGTTTGAGAAACGGAATTAGTACAATTGTGCATCTTATTGATAAGAATAGTAAAAAAAAATTGACGAAAAAAAATAAGAATATTAGTAGCGAAAGCAACTTTAAAAGGCTAGACAAAATTAGGACTTAAAAACTTGTAACCCTGTAATATTTTTGTATTTTTCTAGATTTAATATCGGCGATCGCTATAGTTCAATTTCTTACTCTTAAGATGCCCAATTTCAACTTTGAAATTGAGCATCTTAAGTATTATTAAGCTTTAACTAAAATCTTTTTTTAGTGTTATTAAGGATTTTAATTTTAAGAGTGAAGTTTAATGGCGATCGCTTATAAAAAAGATGAATATTCTCTGGCTAGTGTCCTACTTTAACCTGAGTTCGGGATAAGAAAAAGGACAAGTAGTAAGCTGAAAATAGTAACAGATTCAGTAAACTTACCCTATGTCTAGTTTAGATGCTTTGTTTTGCGATGTAGACGATTTTTGTAATAGTTTTGAGTCTCAATGGAAAGCGAAATTATTAAATTGTGGAGGAATCAAACGTATCAGAGCAAAAAGTCTCTGTTTGAGCGAAATTATGACGATTTTGATTTTTTTCCATCAGAATCATTACCGCAATTTTAAACACTTTTATCTAGATTGTGTGAAACAGCACTGGCATTCTGCTTTTCCAGGATTGCCTAGCTATCAAAGATTTATCGAATGGATGCCTTCGACTTTGATTCCTTTGTGTACCTATCTCAAACGTTGTTTTGGTGGCTGTACAGGTATTGGTTTTGTTAATGCTACCAGCCTTAAGGTTTGCCACAACCGCAGAATTAAACGCCACAAAGTTTTTGATGGTTTAGCTGCTCGTGGTAAGACATCCGTTGACTGGTTCTTTGGTTTTAAGCTCCATTTGGTAGTTAATGAGCGAGGTCAGCTATTAAATGCTCAAATTACCCCAGGTAACATCGACGACCGTCGTCCTATTCCTGATTTACTTCAAGGACTTTTTGGCAAGTTCTTTGCAGATCGCGGTTATGTCTCCCAAAAGCTGGCTAATCAATTATTAGAAGAATTCGGAATTCAATTTTTTGCCAAACCACGACGCAACATGAAGAATAAGCTGATGTGTCTTCATGATAAGCTTCTTTCCCGTCAACGTTCAATTATTGAAACCATCAACGACCAATTGAAGAATATTTCTCAAATTGAACACTCTCGTCATCGATCGCCTGTTAACTTCTGCGTTAATGTGTTATGCGGATTGATTGCATATTGTCATCAACCAAAGAAGCCTAGTCTGCGTCTTGACTGGCTTTTACCTTAATCTCATTAACCCGAACTCAGGTTAACTACAGAGTTATTCTGCCTTGCAAAACTTTTTGCGACACAATCAGTTCGATTGTTGAATTCTCGCTCAAATATTTCTCGATAGGCGGTTTCTAAGTTGGATACGAATTGTGGAACGTCAAACAAAGGTAGTTGATTCTGTTTTGCGAGATGCTGTCTTATCTTTTGTAATTTATTAGTGCTGTATGCCAAAGATATTGCTTTTTGCTTATATTCCTCTACGGTATGACAAATCATTGATTCTAAACCCGCAGCAGCGCAAATACTCGCTCCCATCCGCGATACATACTTATCACCAGTTTTAGTCAGTAGTGGTAATCCAGCTTGTAAAGCAGCAACAGCGGTAGACCCAGCATTATAGGCAAAAGTATCTAAAAACAAGTCTGCCAGATTTATGGCGCCAAGATATTCAGCAAAAGGAAGATGTTTGGGGCAAAAATTAATCTCTCGGATGCAATATCAAATTTTGCTGCATTTTGTTTGAAGTTTTTCTGTACTTCAATCGGGCAGTTTTTCAACCAGAGAACGCTATCGGGTACTGCCTGTAAAATTTCCATCCAAGTTTGCCATACCAAAGGATTAATTTTACGGTAATGATTGCTACAGGTGAAGATGAAATCAGAATCGGGCAAACCTAGTTTAGCTTTGGTAATTGAGTCATCGAATACTTCCGTTGGCGAACCAATAAATCCTTGAGGCAGATAGACAACTTTATCTGAATAGAAGTTTTGATGGGTGTCGGGAATTAGCCATTTGTCTGCCAGGATATACTGGATAAAGTCTGCTCCTATAGGGCCAGGATAGCACAAATAAGATATCTGTACGGGTGCGGGCTGCAAAGCAAATATAGCTGGATTTGAACCGTAGGTATAGCCCGCCAAATCAATTAAGATATCGATTCCATCCCGATTGATTTGCCTAGCTGCATCTTGATCGCTGAGATCGCTGAGATTGCGAAAAACATCGCAACCTTGTTTTATTTTCTCGGTGCATATGTCTCCTTCAATGCCGATTAGATAGTACCCATAAACTTCAAACTGTTCTCGGTTGTGATGACGAAAAACATCGTGAATTAGCCTACCTACAGCATGGTCACGAAAGTCTGGAGATACATAGCCAATTCTAATTTTACTGTGGGAATTACACTGGCGATAGGTAAAATCGATTTTGGTGACGTTATTAGTAAGTTCTTGAGATTTTAGTTTGGCTATTTCTAAGAAAAGTTCGTTTTCTATGTCTAAATTCAACAGCTCAAATAAATTAAACTGTTCGTGATTGGATCGTGATTGAATACACTGTCTCAGTTGCTGATTGATGTTTTGGTGAACGAGATCGTAATCGTGGTACTCGCCTAACTTGATTTCGGCTAATTTCAACAAGTTGACAAACTGCTGTTGTAACTCTTGTGGTGGATTGCGTTTGAGAGCTTCTTGATAAAGTTTTTTACTTTTAGTAGTTTGATTGGTAAAATCCCATGTTTTGCCTAATTCTAAATAAGAGGTGAAAGAATGTTTGTCTTCTTTGATTGCTCTAGAGAATGCTATTTCGGCGGATTCTAGTTGTTTTTTACTTTGATATATTAAACCCAAATTGTGCCAGGCAGAAGCATAGTGGGGCTTGATTTTTAATGCGGATTGATAGGCAGAGATTGCTAACTCCAACTGCTGTTGCTGGCAATAGACATTACCTAAATTGAGGTGCGCGGAGGCACTAGTTGCATCTAGACTAATCACTCGTTCAAAACATTCTTTAGCAAGCTCGTATTTTTGTTCTTGCCAAAACACCATACCCAAACCATGAGGCGTTGCTGAATTAAGGGTTGATACAAGTAGGAAGTGGTATCGTTTTGTATTTTAAGTAATGCACAAGTAGTTTAACAGAGTGCCTTAACATGGAAGCAGATTTTGAATAGCATAAAGTCTGACGTTTTAGTCTTGCCAAATAATGCCTTAATCTCGTATTTTCTCCCTCAACTCTAGTCAAAAGAATTTTAGGTAAAACTTTATGCTTTTGAGGTGAAATGTAATTAGCATAAACGCAATAGCCATCAGTTAGATATTTTTGGCTGTTCCAAGTTTTAATTCTCTTCCAAAGCTTTTCAAAGGTTTTACCACTACGGTCGCCGATTTGTATCGCTAGAATTCCTGGAACATAATGATTAATCGCCGTCCAGACCCAAACCTTATTTTTTCTTTTACCAATGTAGGTTTGAAGCTCATCCAGCTCAGCAAAAATCGGCGAATTTTTTTCTCTATCTAAGGGCAATTCTGAACCTGATTCTCGAACCCAGTTAATAATTGTCGTATGATGAATCCCAGTAATACGCTCAATGGCACGAAATCCCAAACCATTAAGATACATTTTTAAGCAAATTTGCTTGACATCATCAGAGTAGCCCCTTCTTGTATAATTTAATTGGAAAATACGACCGCATTCGGTGCATTGATACCTTTGCTTTTGATTTTTGAATCCATATTTTCGGATTTTGGTCGATTGGCATCTAAGGCATTTTATCAGGAGAGTTTGGGTAATTTCTTACTTTGAGTTCTGTCACTAATTTAAACAATTGGTCTTCTATTATCAACCCTTAATTCAGCAACGCCAATAAATAAACAAAAAGAAGTTAAAAGCTTATTACAAAAAGACCAACACTGGCAACAATTAATATATGAAGCAAGAAATAGAGTGATGAAAATATCTGAATATGAAAAAATAGAACGTTCTATTGCTGAAAACTTTATTGCTAATTCTGTCTATTGGTATGACCATATTTCTGGTCGTCCAGTTAAAGCCCCTGGACATTCAAATAATATATATGGTAATGAAAACAATTGGAAAATTGATTTTGGAGCAAATACATTTTTAATTAGTAAAGCCATTTTGCAATGTCAGAAAGAGTTAATGTCTTTTTTAGATCTGTCAGCTTATGGTTACTACAGTTCTCTGATTAATTTGAGAATATTACTAGAGCCTCGTCTTAGAAGTGCAGTTGCTAACTACAACGGCAATGAATATGAATCACCATATCCATTAATTCAAGACAAACATCGAAACAAATTTATGAAATTTGGTAGTCAAGCTATTAAATTAGACGATTCGATAGCTTTATAATCATGAATGTTTTGAAATCAGCAGTAAATATATTAGACAAGATATTTACCCAAGATACAATACAACAGCAATCCTCTAAATTTGCTCTTAACAAGAGCAGAATGCGAATAGCTAAAGAAATTAATAATTTACCCGATCGACCAGGAATTTATCGCTTTGTGAATAAGGTCACAGGCGCAGTCGATTATGTCGGTCAAACTAATAATGTAAAACGGCGTATTAGAGAGCATAAACGTAGCGGTAATTTGGATGTAGCAATACATAACGTTGTGTACGGAATTGCAAAAGCTAACGCTACTAGAGATGCTCTTTGTTTTACAGAAAGACAGCACATAAAAAAACACAGCCCTCGTAAGAACAAAACTCAAGGTGGTAACGGTAGAAGATAAGGTTTAATTTTGAATAATTACAGGAGATTTAAAGATGCTTCCCTTTATTATTGCAGGTGCTGCCTTTACGACAGCCTTAGGTATAGGTAATTACTTAGATGGCAAAGAGAATATAAAAAATGCACAGACAATAGCTGATAATGCCAAACAACAATATGATTTAGCTCGTAAATATCTTCAAGAAGACTTTGAAGAAGTCAATCGGCTTGCTGGAATATATGGACAACTTCAATTGAGAGTTAAACTGAATACCATCAAACGATTTATTTCTATTTTGGAGAGACTAGAACAATATGGTTCTCAAGATTTGAAATATTTCAAAGAGTTAGGCATTACAGAGAATAAAATTGGTGAGTTAAAAACAACTGTAATTGATGCAGAGAATTTAATTAATTCAGGTACATTTGCTGCTGCTGCTGGCGGTGCGGGTTTTGCTTATGGTGCTGCTCAAGCTTTTGGCACAGCTACAGTTTCTCGCTTTTTTGGTTTGTGGACTACTGAGGTAGCAGTATCTAATCTTGCTGGTGCTGCTGTTTGGCAAGGTATGATGGCTTGGTTAGGTGGTGGCAGTGTAGCAGTAGGTGGCTTGGCATTTGGAGGAATTACCCTAGCACCTGCAATAGCGATAGGTGGTTTCAAAATGGCTGCTGATGGTGAAAAAGCACTAACTAAAGCATACGAATATGAATCTAAAGTTGTAGTGGAAATTGGCAAAATAGAAGTAGCTCAGGAATTTGTAGCTGGTATTTATGAACGTATTAGAGAATTAGGTAAGTTAGTTCACCGCTTAGAATTTTCAGCCAATAATCTACTTGATGAAATTGAGTCTCCATCATATTTATATCCGAGCTATATATATCGCGAAATGTATGGTCAACAACTTCATCAATCGTTCTTGATTATTAAAGCATTAGGAGATATTTTAAAGACTCCTATTTTAAACCAAGAAGGAAACAAGCTAACTACTGAATCGTTTACTGTCTATGAAAAATATTCTACTTTGGGAGAATAATTACTATGTCAACACCAATCATGGCTGCTGCAAATGTTTTAAATAATCTTTTATCTTCTTTTTTCAATCATCAATCGGTCAAAGTAACGCAACAACACAAAACTAATAGAGCAGGAATATATGCTGATGTAGCTAGCAACGGATTTCAAACATTTGATTTAATCGCTCAAGCTTATCTAGAATACCTTCAGGTTGTAGAACAAGAGCAAACCAAAAGACGGGCAATAGAAGCTTTTGAAAAAGAAGCGATCGCCAAAATTGAAGCTCAAAAAGAATTTTTAATTACTTATCTCAATCGTTCTTTTGACGAGCGAGCTAAAAACTTCGCGACTCTTTTTATAGTTGTCGATCGCGCTCTGGCAATAGGTGATAATGAACAACTAACATTTGCACTAAGTTCGATTACAGCGATCGCTAAGTTGCTGTTGAGGCTTATTTATCTGAGCAAAAAAGACCGTTTCAATTTCTTTTCTAAATTCCTTGAGTTCGCTATTGAAAGCTGCACCAACTCCAGCATTCATGCCAATCTTGAGAGGAATTTCATGTAGTAATTGATTCTTATCATTGAGGAACAAGACTAGATAACGAGTTCTTAATCGATAGTTGTTGCGATCGCTTTGGGCAGATTCTCCGTAACTAGTTAGTTGTCGGTGTTGGTAGGCTAACCCGCAGTATTGCCAACCGTTCTTAGCTTTTACTTGAACTTCAATCTGAGAAGAATGCAAAACAATAATTCGCAGTTGACGAGCTAAAAAACCATCGACGTAACGTGGATTAGGTGTATCTTCTCCAAAAATTAATCTAGTCGGTTGCCAATCGTTAATAGCTTTTAAGCCAGATATTTCAGCTTGTTCTATAGGAATAAACCAACCCCAAGGCGGATTAAGTTGTTCGATTTGGAATAAAGATAAATTAGGAGGATTCTGTATTTGGCAAAATGGAAGTTGCGTTGAAGCAATAATTTCTGATTCAAATTGAGAAAATAGATTATGACTCGTATTCATAGATTTAGTCTTCCTCAAGAAATAAGGTTATTAAGGTGCAGCAGATTTGATTTCGCTTGATTCTTTTTCTTAGTTGGGGATAGCCAGTAGACAAACTTGAATTAATTTTCCTAATGCCTGAAGTTCGATGCCAAGTAGGTATTGAGAGTATTGTGTGGTGACAAGTGTATTGAAAGCTGTATGTAGAAATACAGGAAGAACAAAAGAAGATAGCGAAGAAGACTTTAACTGTGTGAGGTTCTCAACCCTGCAAATTATGAGGCGCAAAAGGCACGTCGAGGGATCTTGATTCGTGTCTTTTAGCATTGCTATTTTTTTTTAAATATTTCTCGGTTGTACATAAAACTTGGTTGTCAATCATTAACTCATCTATTCTTTCTTCTAAAAGCTTGCAGTGTTCTTGTAATTGATTTGTTTTCTCTTGCTGTTCTAGATATTTAGCGCACAAATCAATTGCTTCAGCTCTAGCCTGTCTAGGCTGTTGTTCGAGATAACGGGACAAAGCAGTCAGAATGAATTCTCTTTCAGGTGTCATCGGTAGTTGATTCTAGATAGTGGATTAAATAAAGTTTTTAGTAGTTAGTTTTTAGTAGTTAGTTTTTAGTAGTTAGTTCAATTAATTAGTAGATTTAAACTACTAATTAATTAAGACTTCTGTAATCAAAGATTGTAAGAGGGGACTTAAACCCAAAAAGCTAATAACTAATAACTAATAACTACCGCGAAGCGGTTAAAAATGGTGAATGAGGATTGATTGCTACATCAAAGAAGCAGCGATCGCTGCTTCTTGTGTTAATTAAAAGATATCTTTTGTACAAATTAGGTGAGACTCGTCGAAGTGACAGATTTCATTCTCTCTTACCCAAAGATTCTTACTATAGGTGTTTTCATGTTTGTTATTAACTAAGCGATACAGCCATTGGGAACTATTAAGATATGTATCCGTATCGTCAAAATGGTGGTCGTTATTTTTGACTTGGACTACCTCAAATACACCCCATTCACTATGGTGTTCCTTGGGGTCAATGACTTTAACGATGCTTCGGATTTGATAAGGGGAATAAGGCTTATCTAATTCATCTGTTGCTTCTTCTGTAGTCGAAGTTAATTGAGTCGGTATGGCACAATTGTTTTCCAACTCTGGTTTCTTCTTTAATGCACCATTGAGAATACAATCATTCGTCATCTCATAGTGTCTTTTAGCTTGGCGGTCAAAACATTGACACCATCCTTTTCCATTTTGTTCTTGATAATCTTTAAAGTCTTGGCACTCGGAGCAGGTTGTAGTAGAAGTAGAGTTATTGCAACGAAAGAGTGCAGTTTCTTCTTTCTCGAAAGAGACTTCGCCATTAGTTATTTTGTATTTCCAATAGGGTTGATTGAGCAACATCCCTGATGGTGTCTTCGATTCAATTAGCTCTAGAGCGCAGACAGTGTATTCGGTTTCGGGATACTCGTTTTTTAGCGTAACGCAATCGCCAAAGACAAACTGAGGATGTTCGTAGCTGTATTCAGTTTCTAATGGATGGATTTTAGGAGCGAATTCGATGGTGATTAATGGGCGTTCAATACCAGCAAACGATACTGCTGGCTTTTCTACGATATATGTCATTATAAGTATTGACCTTGTATAGAGGTTTATTGAGGGGAGCAGTGACCGTCCAAAGTATCTGCTTCCCTTTTGCATTAGAAAATGAAAAGCCTTTTTAGTTAAGTCAAGTTTGTAAATTTTTACCGAGTCTGAAATTGACTGCTCAACTATTCAACTATAAATAGTATAGCTTAGTAAGCTAAATAAATAAACTATTAAGCTATACAAAATAGTGATCGAACATTGATTGTTCATAGAATTAGCTTATGAATACACAAAAATAGCCTAATAAGCTATATTTTTAAAGTGACTTGGTTTAGGAGATACTTATGAGTGCAGTTTTATGTAAGTGGCGCGTGGCAAAAGTTTTTTGGAAGCTTCGGGCAGTTATGGCTGACCGAAAAATTACGAATAAAGCATTAGCTGAAGAGTTAAAGATGAATCCAGTAAGTATTTCTAAGCTGAAAAATAACGATCAGCTACCAGAAATAGGAGGAGAATCACTGGCAAGAATTTGTCAGGCAATCACCAAACTTAGTTCTAGGAAGTGTACCCCTGAAGACCTAATTGAATATGTCTCGGATTAGTGAACATTACAGCAACATTAGGATTCTTCAACAAAGCTAAAGTTACTCGTCACTAAAAACTATTTTGTATCTCAATTTAATTTAAGAATCAAAAAATCAAAAAGCGATCGCCTTCCCTCGAAAAGATTGCGATCGCCTTAATTATACAAATTCCTTTGGAGGGGAAAATGATTACTTATATTGTAAAAGGTGTCGCCGAAAAGCGCATCTTAACTTTCGAGCAGCCTCAAGAAAACCGCCCAAATAAAATGGGAGGTGCGCTGTGATTGGATTTATTGCACCGTTTCAAATCTTAGATCACCTAGATCGCCTCAAGGTAGTAAAAGAAACGAACCGTGAATACCACTGTCTTTGCCCAGTCTGCGAGGACGGAGGGTTCAAGGTTAACAAGAAAAATGGTTCGTACAAAGCATTTAAGTGTGGATGTGAGGTTAAGGAGATTCGCGAGGCAATTAGACCTTGGAGCGAGGCGAAGGAGCAGGGGGCAGAGAAGCAAGAGAGCAAGGGAGACAGGGAGCAGGGGAGACAAAGAGCAGGGGGGGCAGGAGAGACAGTAAGACTAGCCCTGCTACCCTCACCAGCAAAAGATAGTCCTACCCCAGAAAAAAAAGAGATCCCACCCTGGCTACAAAAACAGGGAATCCCACCACAAGCAGTAGAAACTCGTTACTGGTACTCGAAGACGCAATGGGTGTCTCGGTTTGAATGGCAAACCCCCGAAGGAAAAGAGAAAACAATTAGGCAGGGACATATTAAATCAAATGGTCTAGTCGAGTGGAAAAAAGGAGGTAAAGACTGGCTGGCATACAAACTATCTGAAGCAGTAAAATACTGTGCTGATAAGTGGGTATTAGGTTTAGAAGGAGAAGGATGTGTAGAAACTGCCAGAACCAGAGCGATCGCATCAATTACATGGCAAGGATCGAACTGGGAAATATCAAGAATTGTAAAGGATTTAACAAAACTTATTGATGCGGGAGCAGCAGGACTAGCTTATTTTCCAGATAACGATGAGACAGGAGTAAAAAAAGCGGAATTAATTGAGTCAGCTTGCCAAAAAGTAGGCTTACCATGTTTAGTCCTTGAACCGAAAGATGTTTGGTCTAAGATGCCCGATAAAGGAGATCTTACTGATTGGGTAAAAGCTCATCCGAAGCTCAGTACAAAACAACTAATAGCTAGATTAGAATCAGCCATAGCCAAGGCAGCAGAAGTTCAAGAGCAATCGAGAATCAAACTTGAACAACAACAGCAATTAGCTAGTCTTCCTAACTGGTCACAATCAGATATAGCCGATTGGCTAGCCGAAAAATATCAAGGACAGCTTGCTTGGAATACCCAAGAGCAAGAATGGTATTCCTATAGCTTAATTACTCCAGGAATCTGGGGCAAAGGTTCAACTGAAAGAATTGGCAAGTTAGTCAAATCTCAATTAAAAGAGATTGCAAGCGCGATCGCCAGATCTGGTAAGAAGCGCACCGCCCACGCGCCTTCGCAAGGCGCATGTGGACGGAGCAAGAAGAAACCAACTTACACCATAAGTTTTATCAATGGAGTAACGGCATTACTGAAGTACGACTTAGAAGTAGGCAGGTGGGATGAAGCAGAGGGATTACTGCCATTGCTGAATGGTGTTCTTAACCTGGAAACTAGAGAACTGCTGCCCCATAGTTCAGAGAATAAATTAACCTGGTGCTTGCCTTACGAATATAATCATCTGGCTAGATGTGAACCAATCCAAGAATGGTTATTGACCATGTGCGGAGGCGATCGCGCCCTGGTGCAATTAATGAGAGCATATTTACTGGGAATAGTAACGGGCAGAACCGACTGGCAAAAGTTTTTAGAGTTAGTAGGGCCTGGGGGAACGGGAAAAAGTACCTTTACGAGATTAGCTACTGCATTGGTAGGTACTGAGAATGTACATACTACTACCTTGCATAAGCTAGAAAAGTCAAAATTTGAACCAGCTTCGATTGCGGGGAAACGTTTAGTGTTAATTAACGATTCAGAAAGATATGCAGGGAATATCGATAAGTTAAAAAACTTAACAGGACAAGATAGTTTGCCTTATGAAGTTAAATTTAAACAGAGTAGGGGCGGATTTAATCCCGATGCCCTAATCATAGTAACGACTAACGAGGTGATTCAAAGTACTGATTATACTTCGGGGTTAGCTAGAAGAAGAATCTCAATCCCGATGTTTAATCGGATTAGGGGCGATCGCCAAAAGAATTTAATCGAAGTTAAGAATGGAAAAACCAGGGGCGAATTTCTGGCATATATCCCAGGATTGCTGAACTGGGTACTTGAAATGGATGAACCAGAAGCTACGGAAATTGTCAAGAATTATGAAGCTCGTGTACCTTCTCTTTTAGCAATGAAGGCAAGGACATTAGTTGAGACTAATCCGATTGCCGATTGGTTGGATAACTTTATTGTTTATGAAAAAGAGGCAAGAACCAATATTGGGGTGGCTAAACGTGATACTGATAGCAATTCCCCATTCTGGTATTTAGATACGGAGAAATGGTTATATCCCAACTATTGCGAGTATTGCCACAATAGCGGTACTAAAGCGGTTAGCTTAAGACGCTTTGTGACCCTGCTATCGGACTTAGGACAGAACCAATTAGGTTTGGATATTAGGAAAGAGCGCGATCGGCTGGGGTCATATTTTGTGGGTCTAAAGATTCGTACAGCCGAAGACGATTTACCACCACTGATTACTGGTGAGCGGAAATGCCCTGAGTTAAAGGGCATATTCCACGCTCACCCGAAGGGTAATGCTGAAGTAACAATTAATGTCAGTCCTCAACTAGAGAACACAAATGTAATAACCAAACTATGGACGATGGTGATGGATAAGGTGACGGATGTTATAGATTATGTGATGGATGACAACATTGTTAGTGATGAGTGTGATGGCTGTGATGGCAAAATTAAAAAGTCTGATGAATTTGAAAACAATGTAGAAAGTAAAGCTGAATGTAATACGATAAATGAGGTCGATTTAGAAGAAAAAGAAACATTAGAAGAAGTTTTAAATATACCGTCACCTCCGTCACCAAAAGAGACTGAAACTCAGACAGAACCAGAGGTAAAAGATAGTCAGTCTGCCATCACAGTAGGCGATCGCGTAATGATAGAAGATTGTTCAGGACATTGGAGTTGGGCATCACCATTTACGGTAGAAGCAATCGGTGGAGGGATGGTGAAGTTAGAAATGGTTAGTGAATTAGTAGAAGTCAGTAGGCTATCGCTGGTTGTTGAATAGCGCGATCGCGTCGCGTTGCAGAAAGGGCGTTAAATGAAATACTTTGTCATTGGGAGCAAAATAGTAAATTGAGACTGAGAACAGATAGATGGGTCATCAAGCAAAACTTAGAAAAGAAAGAAAACAGTTCAAATTATCTCGTCCGCCAATTCCCCCAATCCAAGATTTGAAGTCAAAGCTTAATTCAATTGAGTTGAGAGACTGGTTAATCGATCAATGGAGTAATCTTCTGGATTTCGCCATGTTTGTTACTCCAACTGATGCTTCTATAATGGCATCTACATTGCTAGAAAGACTAAGTAATGAGTTCGATGATGACCTCGATAAAGACTCTTCGCTCAATTACAATCTTTCTGATTCGATTCGGATATCAGTCGGAATTAATGCCTATCATTGGACTGTGTGGGCAGTTATTAAAGATCGATCTACTGGGGTTAAGTACATAACACCCGACGATTGTGAATTTAAACTGGTTGAGAAAAACAAAACTCACTCTACTAACCATTAATGATTTAATTCACCGCCACCGAAGCGATCGCTTAGTATTGGAGTTGAGTTTTGAGATTTTTCCAAGGACTCCAAGGACTAGAAGTACAAGGTTTCCCTCCACGGGACAAGGGCATAATATATCCGCTCTGAGACACATTTATCACAGGACACAATTCAAATCAAGAGGGGCATCAGGTAGAGGATAATCATTCTGCCATCACAGAAAGCGCGATCGCGTAATGATAGAAGATTGTTCAGGACATTGGAGTTGGGCATCACCATTTACCGTAGAAGCAATCGGTGGAGGGATGGTGAAGTTAGAACTGGTTAGTGTATTAGTAGAAATTGCTCGTTTATCAAAATGTTTAAGATAAAAGTTGGCAATTATAAGTATTTAAGTTACTTAAAGACATAGGAATCGATCGGTAAAGCAGCTACTAAAAAGGCATCTTGGTAGGTAGGTTTACAGAGATAATTTCTGCCAAGCCAAATCCAAAACATGAATAGGATAAGCAGGATAACCTTCTTCGATAGTGGTTTCGATGTTTAAGCGTTTGGCTAATTTTCTAGTTAGACTCAGAAAATACAAAAACTCATCGCGCTCAAGCCATTGATTTTTGAACTTGAGATACTGACCGCAATTGAAATAATGGACGGTTTCAGTTTTTGCTTGTCGATTAGAGGATTGTTGCTGCTGCTTTTTGGCTCTACTAGTGTGGTCGAATTGCTCGAATAACCCATGATAATCAGAGTCAACAAACTTATGTTTACATAGTGGTTTAGGGCTAGTTAAAATCACGGTCCAGTAATGACTTGCTGGTTCACTTTTAAGATTAAGCGACAAATTTCTTAAATGATTTTTAAGATGTTCAACTAACTCATCTTTACGTTGAAATTTAGTGTAGGGGATAGCTTCATATTCGCAGATAGTCCATAAGTCACTTTTGGTAAGTTGACCCAAGCTAATTTGGTCAAGAACGTGAACGATGTTACGATGAATAGCTATAATTTTTTCTCTATAAATACATCCAGATCGGAAAACAATCTCTAATTCAGTGTCAAAATAACCATAGTAACAACGCTTGAAAATCCGAAAATTGACCCTAGTATCTCTTTCAAAAGTGTCGGCTGCACCAAAGATTTTCCAGTATTGAGTAGGGACACAACTGAGTAGAGTTTCAAAATCGAGTTCGACCCCTGGAGGCTTCTGCTCTCGATCTTGGCTACGGGATTGAGACTTTTGTTTATTTGAAGTTGTAGAACCAGCCCAATCATGCTGCTGCCACCATGAGGAGTAACTATGCTCAGATGAAGCTGAGTTGGGAGATTGAGCTTTCGATCGGTTTTGAGACTGATAATCAGTTTTCCAAGGGGAAGAAGTTGTAGAGATACCGTTCTTAGCACTGATAATTGCCTGTGCAATTTGTGTAGCCAAATCTGTATCTAAATCACTGACATCAGGATGAAAAACTTTGAGTAAAAATAGATATTTCTTTTTATCCAAAGTTGGATTAACGAAAATACCTCGATTAAAAGGTTTGATAGCGTTAAAACCTTTCTCTTCTGTGCCATCATCGAACTGAATACATTGTATCTGCCCTAAATTGATGGCAATAGTAATTTGCTTGCCTAAAATAAGTCCACATTGATCAACTTTGGAGAAGGCGAATGAATAACAGTCATACAATCTAACTAATAAACCACAAAAGCGTAAAGCGCATTTAATTGATATGTTGTTTATCGCGCGACTGACTAAAGTTTATAAAGACATGGATTAGAAAACTTTATTATTCGGATTCGTTTTTACTTGAAGGCAATTCAGCTTCGGAATCTGGTTCGAGATAGCTAAAATCTGTTTCCTTAAAAGTTCTTTGCGTTGGCTTTAAAGCGCATTTTTTAGCAAGATAATCCAGTCCATCGATCACTATTTCAGGTTTGTCTATCTGAAGGTTTTCGTAACACTTTTCGCGGTAGTTAGGATAGTCTTGAAATCTTTGAATGGCTTCAATTAATGCGCTTATAGCATCGGGATAGATGCTTTTAGCTTTGTCGATTGCTGAGTCTGGAATTTCACTTTGACTGCCAATGATGGCAAGATCGATTAAATCACGCGAGAATTTACTTCTGTCATGACCGCGATCGACATTGGCTAAAAGTTTGGCAGTTACGCGATCTTTGAGGTTTAGACAGGGAAGATTATTTAATGATTCTGGCTGTTCGATTTCCATATTCCATTCAGCAACGATTTCTAGCTTTATTACTACTTCCCGTTTCTCTTGGCTGAATCTTATTGGATAGCGAATACCGTACCTATCTATTCTAGGATTGCCAATCTCTAAATCTTTGGTCGAGCTGAAAATCGATTCTCCCTGTTTGAGCCGATACTTTAGGGCATTATAACCAGTGGGAGCTACTAAAAAGTCTAAATCGCTACTGTATCTAATTTGTTCGTGAAGCATTGCAATTAATGCTCCACCTCCTAAAACTACTTGATAGCGATCGAGCAAATCTTTATTAAGCTGTTCAATAATATTTTCGATCGCAGCAAATACCGTTTTTTTACTTTTGAAATCATTCATTTCTACTAGGGGTAATCCTTGAAATTGAGTGACAATATTTTTAATAAATCGACACTCCTCTAGCTCTAATTTGCCCAGAACACCCTGAAAATGCCACCTTTCTTCGTAGATCCCCAACATTTCTTCTAAGCTTAAACGATAGGGGTTTTGAATATTCCAGCATAAGCTTTCCAACAAAGGAAGCCTTGTCGGTATTTCAATGACCGTTCTATTTTGTAAGCTCGATCGTTTTAGCTGCATCTATTAGTTGATAGAGTTTGACTAAGTTTACCCATAGCAGCAGGAATTTCAATTATAGAGTAAATTAGCAAAGTTCGACTCCATTTACTCGTAAATTAAATTTTAAAAGGAATAACTTTTCCGGAGCAAGGCGATGCTAAAAGATAACGCTACGCGATCGCAACTAATAGTTTTCTTCTGCCTGACTTTTAAGTGTCTGTTGAAGATTGAATTTGCTCCGAGTTTGAGTTGTGGTTGTGTGGCGGTCGATATTAATAACGGCTAATAGCTAGGGCGAAGCCCTTTATTTGGATCGATACGAAATACAAAAGCTTATCGGTGGGTATTAGTTAGTATCTACAATTACATCTGCCAATTCTTTGCGGGTAGCCCCACTATTTAATAATGCTCGCACAATTAAATCCAGTGACACAGAAGGATCGCCAGATTCTATCTTGGCGATCCGCGATTGAGAAGAACCCATCTTTTTAGCCAAAGCGTCTTGGCTCATGTCACTAGCTTCTCGCTGCTTTTTGGCAAACAAAGCTAGTCTGGTTTTAAGTTCAACCAATTCAGCTTCTGCGGTCGTCAACTCTAGAAAATCACTGGCATTGCCTACAGCCCAGCCAGCAGCTTCTAACCTTTTCTGTTTTTTAGCGTCCATACTATCCTCTACTCTTATTAAATCGCGTCATACTGCTTCAGTCTTTTCTGACATTGCTTGATAACTGTGTCTGGTGTTTTGTTGGTCTTTTTAGCAAACACATTTACAATTACAATGGCATCCTCATCAAGACGATAAATAATTCGCCATGTCTTGCTCTCATCATTAATTCTTAACTCATGACATCTCTTGCCAATGTTAGGCATCGGGCGAGATTGAGGCATAGATAATGATTCACCCTTTTGAAGTAATCGAAGTAGATAACCCGCTTCGATCCGAGCTTTGCTGGAAAAAGGAGGCGTTTTAACTTCACCCGAGAACCAGACCAGCACCTTATCTTTGGGATTCATTACCTTATAGATTTTGTTTGTTCGTACTTACTATGTTATGTCAAATCTGACATAATTGTTATTTCGCTTCATGCGATGCCTTCGGCTAGCGCGGAGCGCGATCGCCTATGCAATACCGAAAGTTTTAATAAGGTTAGCTTTAGCTTCGTATTGCCAAGTGGTTTTCAGATTAGTGAACTGACAAGAATTATTAGGCGACCAACGACGATCTAAAATCTCTCTCGTCCATACTTTGATGTAATAAGCTACAATTTCTTTCTCAGGTTCGTTCTGATTGTTGTTAATATCTACGAGCATTTCTGCCATTAACACCTTCTCGTATTGACAGACCAATATGCTTTGAGGAAGTTGTAAGAACTTCTCAATACTGTCGGTTTGATAGCGATCGATTTGCTCTTGCCGTTTAGTAATTTTTTGTTCGAGTAAATCTCTAATGCTTTGAGTGTTCATAAATTTCTAATTACTGATTGATTAAAGTTGGTAGAGGTTGAAATCTTTGGCGATCGCTTAAGTAATCTAAACAATCGCCAAAAATAATTAATGATTGGCTTTTTAGCTTTTTAGTGTTTTACTGATTTATCAACAACAATAAGTTGAAGAGAAACGTTAGTAGGGCGGTCGCTGTGTTTGAAGGCAGTACCGAGGTTAAGGAACTTAGCGTGATGCTGCTTCAACCAAGCAAAGAATTGTTTATCGCTGTGACTGGGCTTAAGGTTGTAGTGATGAGCGAGAGTGATTAACTTACCACCTGGCTTGAGGAATTCAAATGCGTGTCGTGTGTGACGATTAACGCCGTTATTGCCAAAAGGAGGGTTAGCGATAACACGGTCATAAATAGGTTGTGGGTCACTAGCCAGAAAATCACTACCCAAAACATTAAAACCTTGAAGTCTTAAAGCTTTCTGTAGTAAAAGGTTAATCTCGAAACAATCAATTTTCTTCGCTCCAGTTTGAGCGATTGCTGTGGCTAAATCACCAGAACCCGCACTAGGTTCGAGAACACGATGATGAGGTTTAATTTGAGTCAGATTTAACATCTTGTCAATAATAGACTGAGTTGTAGGGTAAAAGTCCCAGACTTGTTGCTCGATTGCAGTTTGTTTAATTTGTGCGACGGTTGATTTTGGCAGTGGTACGCCGTAATGATGTGCAGCTTCCCTCCAGGAGAAAGGATACATAGCCTTAAGATGTTGCAGAGTATAGCCTGTAAAGTCTCGTGCAGTATAGACCGTAGCAGTTGAAAAGTTTTTTACTGAAGCGGTTGAAGAGGGCATAACAGAGATAGAGATGATGTGATAATTACAAGTAGAAGATGAAAAGAGAAGAATTAAGTAAAGAGCGATTACACTCCGCGTACCAGCTTCGCTGATCGCTTGGGGGTTTAACTACCGTTCGTCGGGAAACATGATAGTGATAACGGGAGCAGAAATAACCATGATGAAATAATCAAACTGTTTGTAGTATAATTGTCACTTGCATTAAGTATGGTTTTACTAGCTAGGGAAATACAGGTTATTTATTTATTGAGTTAATTAGTGGAGATAAATAGAGAGAGAGTGGGGCGATTGAAGCTTTTCCATTGCAGTAATCAGGGCAATAAGTCCATCAAACCAGTCAAGAGCAGCCGAAGCCAAAGCGAAAACCTGAGTCGGTTCGATAGTGTTAAGTTGACGAGAACAGGTAGATAAAGCTCTAATTTGAATTTCAAGTAAGAAAGCAAGATTGAGACGTTTCACCTCAAAGATTTGTGAAATCCGCATCAACTCAAGATAGAGAGAGTGGGAAACAAAGAAAGCTTCAACAAAAGAATTATCTGAATTAAGAATAGTAAGTTGATGGGTCGTGATTAAATAATTGAGATTAAATGTGCGTAACGAAATCATGCCGAAGCTGTGAAACAATAAGCCTTTAGCAAAGACAATAGTAAAAATTAACGATTGAGTTGGAGCGCGATCGCCTGGAAAATTAATACACTCTTGATGCCCGTGCCGTAAACGATCGATTGGGGGTTTAACTACCGTTCATCGGGAAACATAATAGTAATAACGGGTGTAGGGTCATCGATGTCTTTCGCCCCGCATTCAGCCCAAAGACGATAAATCGGGCAGTCATTCTCAAAAAAGTCCGGGGTTCTTTCTGCGCCGTCAACCATCACCGAATATTCGATCATCGAACTATCAGACTTTTGGACTTTTGATGCCATAGCAGCCATATAACAAATATCCCAAACGATAACCCCCTGCTCTTGGCATAAGTTCCAAACTTCACTTGTAAAATAGACGGGGAATTTATACATCCTAGTATCACTGGGAAACAAATCGCTAATGCAAACCTGTAAACCATCTTTGATAGCTTCAGCGCGAGTATAAGAATAAATTAAATTTTCTGGGTTCATGATTGAAGAGAATTTGGTTAGTCAGTTAAAAGCAGAGAAGTAATGATGCGATCGCGCTTGGCGCGATCGCCAATTAGTTTAGTTAAGAGTTAAGGTATTCTCTGGCAATCTCGTCAATTTTGCGTTGATGCTGTGGTTTAAGGTACTTATCAGGATTTATGGCAAAATCATCAACTAAATCATTAATCGCTTTTAGTATTATCGATTCAAATATTTCTGAAGGTAACTGAAAGTGTTCGGAATCGTGAATAATATTAGCGGTGATATCAGCAAGTGAATCGCTTAAATCGATAACAGGTTTGACCTTAGTATTAGAAGCTATTAAAGAGGTAGCTTGATTCGTAGATGGAACTTGAGCTATATTAGTTGAGAGCATTTTCATTTCATCGTGTATTGTGTTCATCTCCCCCGAAACTGTTCATAGCAGTCTTTGGGGGCTTGTTGTTTGTAGAGGGTTTAATTTCTCTTTTCTCTACTCTTTTATCATCCCATGCTTATCATTAAAAGTCAAGTAAAAAGATAAGAAAGATTGAGTTAGCGAGAAGCGTAATATTGATAGTGAGGCTGGGTAGAAGATTCAATAGTAAAGCCCATTGAAGTAATTTTTTGCATAATCTTTTCCTTTTCTTGTGGTGATTTATCTGGGTCGATACGGAATATAAAAGCTTCTACTTTTGAGAGATATTTAAAAGCTAGTTGCTGGGTAACTTGTAGATTAACTTCACCAGCTTGAATATCAGTACCAGCTATGCGATAGCGGGCGTGATAGTTAACAATTTCGTCGAAGTTTACGCAAGCGCGATCGATAACTTTTCGTGAGGAAGTTTGAGGAACAGAGAGGGTCATAGTTTTACCTGGAAAGAAAAAGTTAATTAAGGGATAAACTGAAGCGATTAGACAAAACCTATTGCGTTCATTTGTAGAAAGTTCGATTTATTTCTTTTCTTATCTCTACTCTTCTATCGTCCCATGCTTATTATTAAAAGTCAAGTAAAAAGATAAGAAAGGTTTAAAGTAATCTGTAGGGGTAGATATCTTTGATGTGTTGATTAAAGAATTCACCATGAGAATCAGCATTTAAGAGCGATGAAAAGATTCTTTGAGGTACGTTATCATATTCATAGATATCGCCTCGATTAAACTTAATTTGAAGAGTAGAGCTTGATTCAATGTAAGTGATCGCGTTAATACAGGAATAAAGTACATGAATCCAAGGATCTCTCTTTGCTTCGATTCCTTCTTCTGCCAAAGCAACGCGCACAGCGGGAATTGAAGTATTATTAGCTATTTCCTGCCACCTTTCAACGGTTAAAGAGAGATTAAGCTCGATTATGGTATTTTTCAAAGCTTTGCCGATAGCAGGATTAAAAGTTTCTTGCTCTAATCTTTGCCAGTCAAAAAAGTTTAAAGATAAGGCGATTGTTTTTTCTTCAAATGCTGGATCGGGTTCAAATTCACGACAATCATCGATAGGAAGACAACTTTTGCTCACTTCGTCTAGAGATTCAAGACGCTTCCAAGCAGCAGCATAGGCGGGATTTAGACTACAAGTAATATCGCCCCTGTGATGGGGGTTACGGTCGAAATACTTGCATTTAGAACAATCAGATAGACACATAATAAAAATATGGTAGATGCGATCGCTCTTTAAGCGCACTGGGGAGCATCGGCATAAGCGATCGCTTTTTCAAGATAAGGCTTTAAAAATCTTCGTCCCTAAGATACTCAGCAGCAATGTTGTCTATCTTCTGCTTCTGCTTCTGCTTGGCTTTCAGATACTTGTCGGGATTAATAGCAAAATCATCTATTAAGTCATTTATTGCCTCTAAAATGGCATCTTCAAACAAATTAGAAGGTAATTGATGATATTCGCTATCGTCGATTATGTTAGCGGTAAAATCGGGAAGCGAATCAGTCAAATCGATGATGCGAGAAATAACTTGAGTTCGAGAAATAGAAAGAGTCATAGTTTTGCCTGAGAAGAAAAGGTTAAGTAGAGGATGAAGAGAGAAGCTTAGGCGGAAACAAAAGCGATCGCTCTTGAAATGCGATCGTTTATGCTGGGTTTCCCAGTGCCTTTAATAGATTAGAGAATGTCAATCAATCGGGGTTGTTGGGTTAGGTAATAATCACAATTGTTCCAACCTAATAACCAATTTTCCCAGTCTAGATGAGTAGGTTGCCCCCTAAATGCAGCAGTTAACTCCTGTGCATCTTGGTCTTGGAAATTCACTACAGTCAAAGCATATTCGTAAACTTTTTCGCCTTGGACTTGAGTAGCAGTAGCTTGAAACGAGGCGGTTTTTTGAGCTATATTAGTTGCAGACATTTTCATTTCACCGTGTTTAATGTTTATTTCCCCCGAAACTGTTAGAGCAGTCTTTGGGGGCTTGTTGTTTGTAGAGGGTTTGATTTGTTTCTTTTCTTATCTCTACTCTTCTATAATCCCATACTCGTCATTAAATGACAAGTAAAAAGTCAAAAAAGATGTTAAGTATAATTAAAAGGATGGGTTGAGCAAAAAAAAGACTCCATAACAATTGCTAGCTATGGAGTCTAACTTATTTAACCTATTAGTCCTAAAAGAAATTCATTATAAGCGACTGTGTAACCTTCTTTTTCTATTGACGAGTACAGTTTGTTAATCAGGGTTTTTGCTTCGCTCTCGCTGTAGCCTTTATTCTGTGCATGAATAATAAGTAGTTTTCTTGTTTCATCCTGAATCTGTACGTCAGTCAATTGTTGCTCTTTTTCGCTAATCATTTATTTTTCTCTTATCTACTTAACTATAACTATTACCCCTTACTTAACACTAAAAGTCAAGTAAAAAAGATAACTATATTTAATATGTGTGAAG